>ONUD01000152.1 GCA_900320925.1 uncultured Eubacteriales bacterium | reverse complement strand
TACCTTCGGCTATAAAAGAAGTTTAAGTGACAAGAAATTGTTTGAATGAACTTTCTTAAACCCCTTTGTTTTTTGAGTCCGAGTGACTGGAATCGAACCAGCGGCCTCTTGAACCCCATTCAAGCGCGCTACCAATCTGCGCCACACCCGGTCAACAACCTGTTCACAACAGATATAATTATAGCAAATTATTTTCGATTTTGCAATTGTTATTTTTTATAAATAATCGTTGTTAAAAATCGAAAAAATTATGCAAAATATCCAAAGCGTTTTGGCTGCTTCCCGTCAAATTCCGCATTGCAAAACTCCCGACTCTATATAGGAATCGGGAGTGTTGGGGTTCAAAATTCTGTTTTGATACTTCTGAGGAAGAGATCGGAGAGACCATTTTCGGCAGTAGTCGTGCCATTGATGACGTTGTAAACTGTCCGGCAGATGGGAAGATCAACACTGTATTTTTCACCAAGATACACCAGTGCTTTAGTGGTATCGACACCTTCTGCCAGCTTGTCAAACTTCTCCCCATTGACGAGCATTTCGCCAAAGCGTCTGTTGTGGCTGTATTGGGAGAACAAGGTGGCTTCATAGTCGCCGAGATGGCATAATCCGTAAGCGGAAAGTTCATTGCCGCCCATAGCTTTGATGAGTCTGGCAATTTCTCGTGTTCCTCTGGACATCAATGCCCCTTTGAGCGAGGACAGATTCAGTCCGTCCAGCATACCGGCAGCAATGCCGATGGTATTTTTGGCAGCCGCACCGATTTCCGTACCGATCAGGTCGTTGCCGACATAGAAGCGTATGAGTTCACTGGAAAAAGCCTTGATAAGTTCCTGCTTGAGCCATGCATGGCGGGAATCAATGACCATGCAGTTAGGGATTCCCCTGCTGAAATCCTGAGGGTGTCCGGGACCCACCCACACGGCAACAGGGGTTTCCTGTGGGACAAATTCTTCGACAATCTCTGACAGCCGCTTGCCGGTACTGACTTCAATGCCTTTCATGCAAAGGACAATTTTTTTGCCTTTGATATCAAGAGCTGCTACTCGTGGAATAAAGGAACGTACTGCCTGAGAACTGATAGAGATGACCATGACATCGGCACTTGCCACGGCTTCCGGCAAGTTATCCGTCACATGGATGCTGTCCCGAAAGGTCAGCATATTGTTTTTTCTGGTATCCCTGATTTCGATGAACTGGGGTGCCTCTGACAGTCCCCAGATGGTGACAGAATGGCCGATCTTATCGAGGTACCATCCGATGAAAGATCCCCATCTTCCGCAGCCTAAAAGTGTTACATTCACATGAAATCCTCCGTTCACTATAGTCTGGAAATATTATAGCATATCATTTTGCAAAAATCTATAAAATATTTGTACTTTTGCTGCGAAATGTGCTATAATGGAGTAAAATATTTTCGGAAGAGGTAAAGTGCATGAATATTATTATTGTCGGATGTGGAAAGATTGGCTCTACGATACTGGAGAGCCTTGTGGAAGAGGGACATAATGTAGTAGGAATAGATAATGATGAAAAAGTGATTGCCGAAATCACGAATATCTATGATGTCATGGGAGTATGCGGCAGCGGTGCGGACTGTGAAATGCTTTCGGAAGCAGGGGTTGAAAATGCGGAGATGTTTATTGCAGTGACATCCTCCGATGAGCTGAATATGCTCAGCTGCTTTATTGCACGCAGAATGGGGGCAAAGCATACCATTGCCCGTATCCGCAATCCCGAATACAACATGGACAATCTCGGTTTCCTGCGGCAGCAGTTGGACTTGTCGATGGCCATCAATCCCGAATCGCTGGCAGCGATGGAGATGTTCAATATTCTGAAATTGCCCTCAGCAGTCAAGATACAGACTTTCTCTCAGCGTAATTTCGAGATTATTGAAATTATTCTGAAAGAAGGGTCTGCACTGGCAGGCATGAAGCTGATGGATCTGAGAAACAAATTCAAGGCCAAATTCCTGATTTGTGCCGTGCAGCGTGGGGGAAAGGTACATATTCCGTTCGGCAGTTTCACGCTGATGGAGGGGGATAAGATTGGTTTGACGGCATCGCCTGCCGAGATTCAAAAGCTGATGCGTTCGTTGGGCGTGGAGAAAAAGCAGGCAAAAAGTGTCATGATCTTAGGCGGCAGCAGGATCGCCTATTACCTTGCCAAAATGCTGACGCTATCGGGCAACGGGGTGAAGATTGTTGAAAAGGATCATGAAAAATGCGAGGAACTGTCAGAATCTCTGCCAAAGGCTGTCATCATTGAGGGAGATGGGGCACAGCAGGAGTTATTGCTGGAAGAGGGGCTGAATTCACTGGATGCCTTTGTTTCTTTGACGGGCATGGACGAGGAAAATATCCTGATTTCCATTTTTGCCTCGACACAGAATGTTCCCACCGTTATCTCCAAGGTCAACCGCAAGGAGCTTTCCAGCATGGCGGCACGGTTGGGACTGGACTGTATTATTTCACCAAAGAAGATTGTGTCCGATGTACTGGTGCGGTATGCGAGGGCATTGGAGAATTCACGGGGCAGTAATGTGGAAACTCTCTACAATATCATGGACGGTCAGGCAGAGGTGCTGGAATTCAATGTCCGTGCCGACTTCAAGCAAGTGAATATTCCCCTGCGTGACCTCACGCTCAAGCCGGATATTCTGATTGCAGGCATCCTGCGTGACAGAAAAGCCATCATTCCTATTGGTGACGATATGATTATGAGGAACGACAGGGTCATTGTTGTGGTGACTTCTGACAGGCGGCTCAATGACCTTTCGGATATTATCAAGTGAGGGCAGTGCAATGAACAGACGAATGATTGGATATATGATAGGAGAAATTACGGTTCTGGAGGGTATCTTGTTGGTACTGCCGCTTCTGGTATCGCTGTGCTACTGGGAGGAAACCAGTATTATGGCATTTTCTATTATGGTTCTTTTGACACTTGCCGCAGGATTTGCCATTATCATGCTTTGCAAGCCGCAAAATAAAGTCATTTATGCCCGTGAAGGATTTGTCATTGTTACCTTTGCATGGATTATCATGTCGGCGATCGGCTGTGTGCCGTTTGTCATCAGCGGAGAAATCCCCAATGTATTTGACGCTTTTTTTGAAACGGTCAGCGGCTTTACCACAACAGGGGCTTCCATTCTGACAGACGTGGAAAGTATGAGCAGGGGAATGCTGTTCTGGCGAAGCTTCACCCACTGGCTGGGCGGTATGGGCGTACTGGTACTGATTATGGCAATCATTCCCAAAGACTCCGCCACCGATTCGGGACGTGCCATGCATATCCTGCGGGCAGAGATGGCAGGCCCCATTATCGGCAAGCTTGTTCCCAAAGCCAAGGATACGGCTAAAATTCTGTACATTATCTATTTCGGACTGACAGTATTGGAATTTTTCTTTCTGGTAATGGGGGATATGCCGTTTTATGACAGTGTTGTCCATGCCATCGGCACGGCAGGCACGGGCGGATTTGGTATCAAAGCAGACTCCCTTGCCGGTTACAGTCCGTATTCCCAGTGGGTCATTACCATTTTTATGCTGCTCTTCGGCATTAACTTCAACCTGTTTTATCTGATTCTGCTCCGGCGTTTCAAGTCCTTCTTTTCCAACAGGGAATTATGGTGCTACGGCGGTATTGTCGTAGTAGCCGTTGCCGTCATTACATGGAATGTGTTTTCCTTATACGGCAATTTTTCCGATGCATTCCGCCATTCCTGCTTCCAGGTGGCAGGCATTATCTCCTCAACAGGCTATTCCAGTGTGGATTTCAACCTCTGGCCGCAGCTCTCCAAGAATATTCTCTTCCTGCTGATGTTCATCGGCGGCTGTGCAGGCTCTACCGCAGGCGGTCTGAAAGTATCAAGAGTCATGCTCCTGTTCAAGCTCATTCAGAAAGATGTCAGACGGCTTTTGCACCCCCGTTCGGTGGCTGCCGTCAAGCTGGAAGGCAAGACCATTGACAATAATACCCTGTATGGGGTCAGCACCTATTTTGCTTTGTATATGGCACTGATTCTCGGTACCTTCCTGCTGATTTCCTTTGAACCGCTCAGCTTTGAAACCAACCTGAGTGCGGCTGTTTCCTGCGTGAACAACATTGGCCCCGGTTTCGGTCAGGCAGGGCCTATGGAGGGATATGCCGCTTATTCTAATTTCTCCAAGGTCGTTCTCTCTATTGCCATGCGGCTGGGCAGACTGGAAAGTTATCCCGTACTGCTTGCCCTGTATCCGAGAACGTGGACGAAAAAATAATGCACAGAAAGGACAATTCCATGAACCGTCTGACAGACATTGCATATATCAAAGAGGTGCTTTCCCGACACGGCTTTACCTTTTCCAAGGCTCTCGGACAGAATTTTCTGGTCAATCCGTCCGTATGCCCCAAAATGGCAGCCATGTGCGGCGGAAGTGAAACCGTCGGGGTCATTGAAATAGGGCCGGGGGCAGGCGTACTGACGGCTGAACTGGCAAAGGTCGCCTATAAAGTGGTGGCAGTCGAACTGGACAAGCGGCTGCTGCCCGTTCTGGCGGAAACGCTCAGCGGACATGATAATGTCAAGGTCGTGCAGGGTGATGCTATGCAGTTGGATTTTGTCCGGCTCATCAGGGAGGAATTTGGTGGGGGAGAGGTGGTCATTTGTGCCAATCTCCCTTACTACATCACTTCCCCTGTCATCATGCGGCTGCTGGAGGAAAAACTGCCCATCCGCTCTCTGACCGTCATGGTGCAGAAAGAAGCTGCCGATAGAATCTGTGCCGTTCCGGGGACGAGGGCAGCGGGTGCCATCAGTGCGGCAGTCCACTATTATGCCGAGCCGGAGATGCTTTTCAAGGTATCTGCCGGCAGTTTTCTGCCTGCCCCCAAGGTAGATTCTGCCGTGATTCGCCTGCATATCCGCCAAGAACCGCCCGTGCAGGTCACAGATGAAGCCCTGTTTTTCAAAACGGTCAGGGCGGCATTCCTCCAGCGGCGGAAAACACTTGCCAATTCCCTGAGTGCCGGTCTGTCCATGCCAAAGACAGAAGTTCATGCCATACTGGAAAAGGCAGGCGTACCGTCCGCTTTTCGTGCGGAGCAGCTTTCGATGCAGCAGTTTGCCGCCATTGCCAATGTTGTCGGGGAGGGAATCGGTGTATGATACAGTTTATTGCGGGAAGAAGCGGGAGCGGAAAAACAGAGGAAATTTACAGAAGAATCCAGGCGGAACAACAACCCGAAAAAGTCATTCTTCTCGTACCCGACCAGAGCAGCTTCCAGAATGAAAGAAAGATTCTGAACCGTCTGGGGGCAAAGGATGCGGCCAAAATCCGTGTATTTGGCTTGAAAAGACTTTATGAGCACCTTGAGGAACAGTATCGTTTCAGCAGCGGCAAAAGGATAGATGACGGTGCCAAAGCGGTGCTGATGAGTCTGGCGGCGGCATCGGTCAGTGACCGGCTGAAATTGTATGGGGGCAGAGCTAAAAAAGCGGATTTTGCCGCCTTGATGCTGGAAACGGTGAATGAATACAAGTCCTGTGCGATTTCCCCCGAACGTCTGGCGGAAACAGCTGCCAAAATAGAAGATGACCATTTCAGGCAGAAGCTGACAGAAAGTGCGGCTGTCTATGCAGCGTATGATGCCCTGCTTTATCAGGCATATGCCGACCCGGAAGATGATATGGAACGGCTGTATCAGATTCTTTGCCATCACCCGTTCTTTTCCGGAACGAGGGTGTACATTGACTCGTTCAACAGCTTTTCTGAACGGGAGTACAAAGTAATCAGGGAGATTTTGCGGCAGGCAGAATATATCGGCATTGCGGTCGGCTGTGACGGACTGGCGGTCAAGGAGGGAAGAGAGTCTATTTTCCGTGAGCCGTATATCGTGATGAAAAAGCTGACGGCATTTGCCCATGATAATAGTATCGAAGTGCTGCCGACTGTCCA
Organism: uncultured Eubacteriales bacterium; assembly: GCA_900320925.1. Lineage (GTDB taxonomy): Bacteria > Bacillota > Clostridia > Oscillospirales > Acutalibacteraceae > UBA1213. The sequence goes on along the minus strand of ONUD01000152.1, from coordinate 1,703 downwards.
TCTTACCGAACAGCACCGCTTTTTGTCACCGTCCCTCAAAGCCGTGGAGGAATCCGTGTTCCGTTTTGACGGAGATGCCTATGACGAGGAGGACGGGGCAGTCAAACTGTATGAAACCGACAGTGAATATGATGAAGTACAGCAGGCGGCAAGAGAAATTTGCCTGCTGGTCAGGCAGGAGGATTATGCCTATCGTGACATCACTGTGATTTGCAGGGAACCCGACAGGTACCGCCATATCATGGAAGCGGAATTTCCCAAGTATGACATTCCTTTCTTCCTGTCGGATAAAAAACCGCTTGAAGCCAATTCCCTGATTCGGCTGATTCTGTCGGCATTTGAAATCGTGCATACCTCGTTTGCCACGGAAGCCGTATTCACCTACCTGAAAACGGAGCTCGCCAATTTGACACCATCGGAAATTTTCCGACTGGAAAATTATGTCTATCTGTGGGACATCAGGGGCAAACGCTGGACAAAGCCGTTTACCATGAATCCTGACGGCAATGTGACAACGGCAGTCAATGCCGAAGTCCTGTCGGAAATCGAATCGCTCCGCCAAAAAGCTGTCAAGCCCCTGACGGACTTTGCCGCAAAGCTCAAACAGGCTGAAAATGGGGCGGATATTTCACGGGCAGTTTATGAACTGCTGGAGCAGGCGGAGGTCAGGCAAAGTGTCCGTACACTTGCCGCCTACTTTAGAGAGCAGAAAAATATCAGAGCCAAGGAAACAGAAGCCAGAATCTGGGATATTACCATGGAAATTCTGGACAAGATGTATCGGATTCTGGAGCATACCCGTGTGGACAGCCGCCGCTATGCGGAACTGCTGCAACTGATGATACGCAACACCCCCTTGTTGGACATTCCCCAGACGCTCGATCAGGTTACAGTCGGCAAGGCGGGCAGTATCATTGCCGAACAGCCCCGAGCCGTTCTGATACTCGGAGCCATGGAAGGGATATTTCCCGCCGCCATTACGGCCTCAGGACTGTTCAGTGACAGTGAGAGAAGTGAACTGATCCGCATGGATCTGCCGCTGAATCATGCCGTCTATGACAGGACACTGCTGGAAAAGTACAATGTCTATATCGCTCTGACTTCCGCTTCGGAAAGACTGTTTGTCAGCTGTCATACCGACAGTGCCAAAGGGGAAACGATGAAGCCGTCTGTCATTTTTGAGGAAATACAGGCCATACTGCCAAAGGTGCCGATTCGCCGAAAAGCCATGCTCACAGACGAGGAACTGTATTTCACACAGAAGCAAAGCTTTGAAGTATGTGCCTTGTCGTGGAACAGGAATACCCCGCAATCCAATGCCCTGAAAGCCTATTTCACGGATTCCCCGCAGTTTGCGGCAGAGTGCCGTGCGGTGCGTCAGGCAGTGGAAGATGCTCCTTATGTGATACGGGACAAGCAGACTGCCAAAAGCCTGTTCCATGAAAAAACGCACCTTTCGCCCTCTCAGGCAGAAGCCTATTATCAGTGTCCGTTTGCGTATTTCTGCAAGTACGGACTGAATCTCTACCCCAGAAAGAGAGCCGTCATGGATGCGGGAATGTACGGCAGTGTCGTGCATTATATTCTGGAATCCGTTCTGAGAGAGGAATCGTGGGAACAACTCAGGCAGTATGATGTGCCGAAGCTGTCGGAGCTGGCAGGAAAGTATGTCCGTCAGTATATCAGCGACCTTGGCGGCACCG
>ONUD01000091.1 GCA_900320925.1 uncultured Eubacteriales bacterium | reverse complement strand
AGCTTTCTCCCTGTCCAATCCCTCTTTCACAGCAACCGCTGCACACAACAGCAGGTATTGTACCGGTGTTTCGGGATGGTCGGTAATGACGGCGGTTTTGAAGCCGTTTCTGACAAGGATGCCTGTGGAAGCAGGGGAGAGGTTTTGCAGTTCAGGCTTGCTTCTGTCGGTCAGGATGGGACCCGAAAGGATACCGAGGATATTGTCCTGTGCCAGTTCATCGCACAGCAGAAAAGCATCGGTGGCATGGACAAGAACGCAGTCGATGTCAAATTCCCGACAGATACGAAGAGCGGTAAAAATATCATCTGCACGGTGGGCATGGAAGTGGGCAGGGATTTTCTTTTCCAGCAGGGGGAGCAGTGCTTCACATTTTATATCATATTCGGGTTCTTCCTCATGCTGATATTTACGGGCTTTTTGCAGCATTTCCCTGATAAGGGCAGCGGTTGCCATACGGGTAACAGGAGATTGGTCTTTGTCGCTGAAAGTAGATTTCGGGTTTTCCCCCAGTGCGAACTTGATACCGACAGGGGCTTTGATAATCATGTCATCAATTCTTTTCCCCACGGTTTTGATAGCGGCAAGCTGACCGGCAATCGGGTCAGCACTGCCGGGACTGGTGATGACAGTGGTAATGCCTGCCTTTCTGGCTTCTGCAAAGTACCTGTCAAGGGGATTCACTCCATCAATGGCACGAAGCTGCGGCATAACAGGGTCACTGTCCTCGTTGCCGTCCGCACTTTCAAAGCCAATGGCATCGCCGTACAGTCCCAGATGGGTATGGGCATCGATCCAGCCGGGGTAAGCATGGCAGGATTCGGCATCGACCACTGTTGTATCCGACACAGCCGGCATATCGGACATCGATCCTATGGCGGCAATTTTCCCGTTTTCCGTCAGGAGATAGCCGTCATGAATGATGTCATTATCAGGATTCATGGTATGGATTTCAGCATGAATAATCAACATATGATTTCCTCCATTAAAAAAGAGAGCCGCTGACGACTCTCTTCACATATTTTGATTTCAGGGTTTCTGAGGATTGCCGCGTCTGGAGAAGCCGCCCCGTTTGGACTCGTTCAGGCGTTTCAGATCGGACATTTTTTCATCGCTTGTCTGCTTGAATTTGGACAGCATATCCTCAAAGCTGGCAGGCTCGGAACGTTTTTGTTGCCATTCAAAGTTTCCTGCACTATTGTTAGGTCTGGGAGTTCTGCGTTGGGAGTAATTCCGATTGGGTCGGTTTCCCTGAGGACTGCTGCTGTCATTTTGCGGCAGTGCTTTTTTAATAGAGAGACTGATTTTGCCATCCTCTCCGATATTGAGTATTTTCACTTTGACGGTCTGTCCCTCTTTGAGGTGATCCTTTATGTCATTCACATACGTTGGAGCGATTTCGGAAATATGTACCATTCCCGTTTTTCCCTCTTGCAGATCCACAAAGGCACCGAATTTGGTGATTCCCGTTACTTTTCCTTCCACGATCATTCCCACTTCAAGACTCATACTTAAACCATTTTCTCCTCTCAGTCACCGGCGATATTGATATAGACAACCTCACCGTCTTTTGTAAAGCCGTTCAATCTTGCCTGTTTTTCCACATAGTCATCAAATTGATCGAAATCATCGTTTTCAACGGCATCCGCAACCTTTTTCAGTTCTTCCGCCTTCATGATCTCCAATGACATCTTGTCCTGCAAAACACTCAGCTCTGCTTTAGCATTGTAGATACGGATATTTTGTCCGACAATCGTTACGGCAACATAGATAATGGCTGCCATGCCAGCAATCAAAATGATCCAGTTAGTTTTTTTTCTGCTTTTTTTTTCTTTCGGGTTTTCCGTCACAGACGCTGCCTTTGGCATACAATGCTCACGCTCCTTCAAGCTGTCGTACGGGATCAATTTAATACTACCATTATACAACATTTCTTTGGCATATTGCAAGCTTATTTCAACGGATTTTTGATTTTTTTTACATTTTTTATGGTCGCCCTGCCCTTTTCTGTCATTTTTGCAGCAATTCTGCCAATGGTTCTTCCTGCACGCCGCAGGCTCTGCACGATCCATCGCATTGTTTTCCGCAGTATTTTTCCGAGTGTGGCATAGAGTACGGCAAAGGCTGCCGTTTCCGCTAACAGGACATAGCCTCTGAAATAGCCCTGTGTTTGAGAGAGGGCGAACAGCAGATTGATGCCTGCGGCGATTCCCGTGAAGAGGATATCTTCCGCTGCCAGCAAAGCACTGCTCGGAGGTGACAGTTCCCTGAGTACCTCCATGGCAATATACAACAAGGCAATGACGGCTCCTGCCGCCAATGACCACAAAAATGTATTGGACTGCTGAGAAAGCGTCAGTTCCAAGTCATCACCCTATTTGAAAAGTCTGGAAAAGAAAGAGCCTTGTACCTGACGGTTCTCGGCGTATTGCAGGGAATCCACTTCACCGTCCAGATCCAACTCTCCTGTTTCCACGCTGAAACGGTTGATATGCAGGCTGCTGCCCTTGACGGTCAGTTCGCCCAGTTCCGTGACCAGTACCACGGTACCCTCATCGAATCCCGACACATCCGATACTCCTGACAAGGACAATTGTTTTCTGTCCTCCAGGATCACGCTGTGTCTTTTTCGCACGATGCTTTGTTCCTCCATAGCCATCCCCTCTTTCAACATCATTGTATGCATGGCAGGGGAGGAATATGAATCAGGGAGCGATGATTTGATACATCATTCCCGCCTCTTCTTTTTTGGCATATTCATTGATACTGACGATTTCGGCACGGATGGGATGGGTACCCATCGTGATTTCCAGTACATCGCCGACCTTGACATCATAAGAAGCCCTTGCCGGTTTGCCGTTGACCAGTACCCTGCCTGCATCACAGGCTTCATTGGCAACGGTTCTTCTTTTGATGAGTCTTGCTACTTTCAGATACTTATCCAATCGCATCATGATTCCTCCTGTAAAATGACAGGAAGCCGGTTTTTTTGAAACCGACCTCCTTTGACTGGTTATTCTGCGTCAACGGCTTCTTTAAAAGCCTTGCCTGCCTTGAAAGCAGGAACCTTGGATGCAGGGATGTACATTTTTTCCTTTGTCCGGGGATTACAGCCCTGTCTTTCTTTTCTTTCATGGCGTTCAAACGTACCAAAGCCCACGATACGCACTTCTTCGCCCTCTGCCACCTTTTCGATGATCGTATCCAGTACAGCGGATACGGCTTTTTCTGCATCTTTTTTGGCAATATCTGCTTTTTCTGCCACTGCCGCAATCAATTCTGTTTTGTTCATTTTAAGAACCTCCATATTCGTTTTCTTTTTCTTTTTCCAAAAGCTCATCTGTCAGCTTTTGAGCGGTGTTCTGTATATCAACGCCTGACAGTTTTGCGGTTTCCTCCAGTTTTTTGAAGTGTTCCGTAAACCTGTCACAGGCAAAATACAGCGATTTTTCACTGTCTACGTGCAGTTCCTCTGCAAGACCTGCCACTTGGAACAGGATGCGACCGATAGATTGGTCAATGGTTTCTTTCGAGGTATCGGCAAGACTGTTTTTCAGTTTTGTCAGCGTTTCTGTCAGCTGTTCCAATTGTTCTTCGGCACTTTTTGGGGGCAGTCCTCCCCGCTGTGCCTTTTTATGCAGCTTCTGGCTTCTCATCAGGGAGGGGAGGGTTTTGGAAACGCTGTCCATAGCCTCACCGGCAGAGCGTTGGGATTTCGACTGCATTTTGATACGATCCCAGTTTTGCAGGACTTCCTCGGGAGTATCGGCTGTCACATTGCCAAACACATGGGGATGACGGAGAATCATCTTCTGACACACATCATCTGCCACATCGTCCAGTACAAAATGCCCTTTTTCGGTCTCCAGCACGGTATGGAACACGACCTGCAACAGGACATCTCCCAGTTCTTCCCGAAGATGTTCGGTATTTTGTTCATCAATGGCTTCCACGGCTTCATACACTTCCTCGATGAAGTCAGAGCGGATTGTTTCGTGTGTCTGCACCTTGTCCCACGGGCAACCGTTGGGAGAACGCAGGATCTTCACGATTTCCACAAGGTCATTGACATCATAATGTTCTTTGAACTGAAATTCCGTCACGGAATGTTTCCCCTTTCCACTATTTTACCTTATCAGTTTGCGTTTTTCAAGTATTTTTACCATTTTATTTCCTTTTGGCATCTGGAGGACATCCTCTCTTTTGATAGCCCTGAACAGGAACAGGGCAATGACATAGACGACCACGGCAAAAAGCACTGCCATCACGGTAGCAAGACGCTGTGTCATGAACCTGTCAAAGAACTGTTCAGACCAGTACGCTGCCGCACCGCACACGATGGAGGCAAACAGCGGCTTGACAAAGATGGAAACAAAATTGGGAATAATTTTTGTTTCACGGCACAGGAAGAACATAGCCATAACGGTCACGAACCCGTAGCACACGATAGAACCTACATTTGCCCCTTGGATATTGATGGCAGGGATACCCACAAGGATATAATTGACAATGATTTTGATAATCATGCCGATGGTGTACAGTTTCAGGGGAATATCCATTCTGCCCGTTGCCTGTATCATACTGCACATAGGGGTGCTGGCGGCAATGAACACGGCGGAGATACCCATGACGGTCAGTACCTTGGAGCCGATCTCCACCTCATTGGCGACACCGCTGCCGCTGTAGATGAGGGACAGCAGCGGTTCGGACAGTACCGACATTCCGATACCTGTCGGAATCGTGACGAGCATGGTCACACGCAAAACCGTTTCCATGCTTTTTTTCATCTGCACTTTATTGCCGCTTGTCCAGGCAGCCGTCACAGAGGGCAGTGCCGTTGTGCCGAACACCTGCGTCACGGCTGATACTAACATCATCAGAGTAAGTGCCATGCCGTAGCAGCCGTACAGATAGATATGTGTGGTGCCTGCCCGGTACACACTGTCAGGCACCAAAGAGCCGTATATGTCCAGCAGGGCTTTGGGATCATTCTGCATAATGCTGTCGATTCTTCTCTGCACGAGGGTGGCATCCACCATATCGGCAAGACTCATGATAATCGAGCCAAGTCCCACGGGGATGGCTGTTTTCACCATGGTACGGAGTGTTTGGTGAGGATCCTCGGCTTTAGGAGAGAGACGAAACTCCTCTTTGGTAATCCCGTCACCGCTGCGTCTGTACTTCACGAAAAGGTACACGAAGCCAAAAACAGCACCCAGTGAGATTCCTGTAATGGCGGCACCGATGGCAATCGGGATGATGGTATTTTCCGCTTCCGTCATATCGGCACACTTGATACCGAGAACATAGCCGGTATTTTCATACTGCTGTGTCAGCAGTTTCATGGTGACAGCCGAAGCGGTAAAGCCAAAGAACAGCTTGAAAGCGGCTTCGATGATTTCCGAAACGGCGGTGGGGGTCATATTTCTCATGCCCTCGAAATAGCCCCTGTAAATGGACATCAGGCAGCCGAAAAAGATGGTAGGGGACAGGCACAGCAGGGCAAAAATCGCATTGTCCGCCTTGATGACCTTGACATAGATGAAGCTGCCAAAGACCATTGCCAGAAAGCAGATACAGCCTGCAAACACGAAGATCGGCACCGACATACGATGAATCTGTCTGACATCACGGAAGCGTTTTTTGGCAACGTTTTCGGACACCATGCGGGAGATGGCAATCGGGAATCCTGCCGTTGAGAGCATGAACAAGGGGTTATACAGGGCATAAGCGGCATTGAACAGACCGGTTCCGACTCCGCCGTACAGATTGGAGAGAAGGATTTTATAAATCATGCCCATCAGCTTGACAATAATCATACTGGAGCCGAGGATCATGGCACCTTTCAGAAATGACTGGGACTTTCTCTGCTTTTTCGTTTCTGACACGCAAGCACTTCCTTTCAGGAGTGGGAATATTGGCACCGTATGACGATTCCATCATACGGTGCCGTTTGAGAATCAGATGCCCATATCATCATCTTCAAAATTATCTTCTGTAAAGTCCACGATGTCCTCTTCGGTAATTTTTTCCTCATCCAGTGGTTTGAGTACGAGTTTTGCCCCGCACTT
>ONUD01000151.1 GCA_900320925.1 uncultured Eubacteriales bacterium | reverse complement strand
TCACATATCCGCTCACTTTGGGGGGTTCTATCGACGAGTAAAAACTTATATACTGTGTCACCAATTGCCAATGTTTGACAATATTTTCTGTTTTTTATTATAATATATTTGTGCATTTTTTTGCTCAAATATTGCCGAAATGTCAATGACAGGTTGGCAATAAGTTGCCATCTTGTCATTGACGAAAATGGCAACACAATTGGAAATGATTTCTAAAATATGGTAAATTATTGGTAATGATAACCAATGATATAAAAGGTGTGATACCCGACTATATGGAAATTTCCCAACAAATCAACCACTTGCTTGAACGATACGGGTGTACCGCCAAAGAACTGGCAGAAGCATCCGAGCTGTCTGTGTCCGCCATCAGCCGCTATCGCAGCGGTGCCAGACACCCCTCCGAACAGCAGCTCCAAAAGCTGGCAAAGGGCTTTGCTGTGATCGCACAGGAACACGGAGAAACCTTTGATGACCGTGAACTGGTGCATCCCGTCCGTGAAAAAAACACGGATATGGATATGTTCATTAAAAAATTCAATATTCTCGTGTCCACGCTTGATATCAATATGAATGACTTCGCTCGTTTCTCCAACTACGATCCCTCTTTTATCTCACGTATCCGCAGCAAACAGCGTATGATTCCCGATTCCCGCAGCTTTGCCGAAACCATCGGGGAATTTTTGAATACCAAGTACAGAACCCCCCATTATGACAGCATGGTAGGTGCTTTAATCAGCCGCCCTGTCATCACAGATGACCGGAATGCCTATATCAGCAGTGTACGGGACTGGTTCCTGTCCCCTCAGCCCCCTGATGACAACAAGCAGAACCATGTCACAGAAACCGATTTGCAAAACTATTTTGCACGAATCGGCTTTGTTCCCTCTGATACCACCCCCCCTGCTTTTGACACGGTCAAAGACTATATCGGCAAAAAAAAGGTCTGCTGCGGAGAACTGGATTTTCTGCGTCATGTCCTTGCCGAAGACAATGTACGGGAACTGTATCTGTTCAACGAAATGCCCCACTTTATCTTCCGCCATGAGGAGCTTGCCAATGAATGGCTTTACCTGATGTCACGCATTATCCAAAAAGGTGTCTGCGTTACCATTATCCACAATATCGAAAGACCTATGGAGGATATTGTCATCGGCATTGAAAAGATGTTTCCCCTCTACCTCACCGGCAAACTGAAACCTTACTACCTGCCTTCCCCACACAGCAATATCTATTACCATATCTGTGGCTGTACCGAAAACATGGTCATGTACGGCGACGGTATGTATGGCAGTGAGGCACATGTGCGGCTCCATCTCGATCGTACCGAGGAAGCCAAAAAATACTACCGCCGAGAAATCCGGGTTCTCCTTGAAAAATCAAGACCCCTCATGAACATCTATCAAAAAGAAGAAGCCTTGACATTTCGCCAGTTTATCAGAGCGGATATCTATACCGAAGGAAATCGGCAAAGTATCCTTTCCTCTTTCCCGCTGTATACCCTCTCCAAAGAACTCCTGCTGTCCATTCTGTCCCGTCAGAATGTTTCTCCTGAGGAACTGCACAAGATCCTTGCCGCTTATGAGGAAGTGCAGAGGAACGGGAATGCTATCCTGAAAAAAAATCCCCTCCATGACAATATTTCCGTCCTCTCCCGTGAGGAATTCGACCAACAGCCGCCGTTACTGCCGCTGTCCTATGCCTTTCTTGACAGAGATTTCTACTACACCTATGACGAATACCTCCTCCATCAGCAGCAAACCCTTGCACTGGCTCAGAACTGTTCCAACTATACCGTTACCCTCAACCGCCATTCTGCCCTGAAAACCTTTGATATCCTCGTGCATCAAAACAAGTGGATTACGATATCCCGTTCATCGGCTCCTGCTACGCATTTCGTGGTACGCCACCCCAATATCCGCCGTGCCATTGAAAACATTGCCGATTTCATCTCTCAAAGATCTCAAAATGCTCCCTGATACGGGAGCATTTTTGATTGACTTTTTCCGCATTTGCCCTTACAATAGAGTGTGGATAGAAATTAAGAAGTGAAAGGTGTTTTCATGAATATTCTGGCAATTGGTGATATAGTAGGCTCGGTCGGCTGCCGATTCCTCAGGGAAAAGCTGCCCGACCTCAAGAAAAAAGAACAAATTGATCTGGTGATCGCCAACGGGGAAAATGCTGCCGATGGCAACGGTATCACCCCCGCTGCCGCTGAATTTCTCTTCAGCAGCGGCGTAGATGTCATTACAACCGGCAATCATGCCTTTCGGAGAAAAGAAGTCTATGACCTGTATGACAACTGTGACACCCTCCTGCGTCCTGCCAACTACCCCGACGGCTCTACCCCCGGCAAAGGGCTGACTGTCTATGACATGGGACGCATCCGTGTTGCCGTTATTAACCTCATGGGCTGTATGTTTATGGAATCCCTCAATGACCCTTATCTGGTAATCGACAGGATGCTCGACACACTGTCATGCCGTATCGTCATTCTGGATTTCCATGCGGAAGCCACTGCCGAAAAACTGGCACTGGGCTACTATCTGGACGGACGTATCTCCGCCATGTTCGGTACCCACACCCATGTGCAAACCTCTGATGAACGTATCCTGCCCAACGGCACAGGCTATATAACCGATGTCGGCATGACAGGCCCCTATGAATCCGTTCTGGGAATCCGCCCCGAACTGGCTGTCCGCAAATTCAAGGAAAAACTCCCTGTACGCTTTGAAACCGCAACCGGCAAATGCCGCCTGAATGCCATCCGCTTTACGGTCGATGACCGCACCGGCAAAACGCTTTCCTTGAAAAGAATCGAAATTTTATAGCTTTTTTTACATAAAACACTTGCATAATATGCCATTTCCATATATTATATAGGTATGTGCTTTTGCAATGACAATATCGTTAGGAGGAAATAAAACTATGGAGATTTTAAAGGTTTCGTCAAAATCATCACCGAATTCCGTCGCAGGTGCAATTGCAGGCGTAATCAGAGACTATGGCTGTGTAGAAGTGCAGGCTGTCGGTGCGGGGGCCACCAATCAGGCACTCAAATCCGTTGCCGTGGCAAGGGGCTATCTGGCACCCATGGGAATCGACTTGGTATGTATCCCTGCCTTTACCACCATTGATATTGAAGGGGTAGAACGTACCGCTATGAAACTCATCGTTGAGATCAGATGAAGGATGTGTGACAACTATGATAAACGGTTCCTGCTATAAAAATGCACTGATCTCCGGTGCCAACAATATCCTGCGTCACAAAGAAGAGATCAATGCCCTGAATATCTTTCCCGTTCCGGACGGCGATACAGGCACCAATATGTCCATGACCATCAGTGCCGCTGCCAAAACGCTGGAGGAGGTGGACTCCCAGAGTGTCGGAGAGGTCGCCGCTGCTGCCGCTGCTGCCATGCTCAAGTCCGCAAGAGGCAACTCCGGTGTCATCCTTTCCCTGCTGTTCAGGGGCATTGCCAACGGTCTCAAGGGCAAGGACAGCATCAACGGAAAAGAACTGACGGCTGCTTTGCGGATGGGCGTGACGGCCGCCTATGAAGCTGTCATGAACCCTACGGAGGGTACCATCCTCACCGTTGCAAGAATGGCCTGCGAGGCAGGAGAAATCCTTTCCG
>ONUD01000193.1 GCA_900320925.1 uncultured Eubacteriales bacterium | reverse complement strand
CGCAGTGTGGAAATGGCAAAAAAATACAATATCGAACTCGAGGTGCTGTCCAGTCTGACAAACGCACCCGGTACTATCGTGAAGGAGGCAGCTAAAATGGAAAAAACATTGATAAGCGGTGTCGCAAAGGACACCAATGTGGCAAGAATCTCGGTGGTAGGTGTCCCTGATGTGCCGGGCTTTGCCTTCAAGATGTTCTCGAAGCTTTCATCAAAGGGGATTAACATTGATATTATCCTCCAGTCCATCGGCCGTGACGGTACCAAGGATATTTCTTTCACCGTTGCCAAGGACAATATGGCGGAAGCTGTGGCAGCCATGGAGGACTATATTGCCGTTGTCGGCGGCAAGTCCGTTTCTGCTGATGACAAGGTGGCAAAGGTGTCTATCGTGGGGGCAGGCATGGAGTCCCATGCAGGTGTTGCTACCAAGATGTTTGAGGCACTCTATGATGCACAAATCAATATCCGGATGATCTCTACCAGCGAAATCAAGGTTTCTGTTCTGATTGATGAAAAGGATGCCGATGCCGCTGTCAATGCCATTCATGCTAAGTTCTTTGACAACTGACAATGCCAAAAGCACACTGCCCCAGCAGGCAGTGTGCTTTTTTGATGCCTATCATCAACTTTTTTGCTTTCGGGCAAGAGAGAAATCGGCTTCTGCTCCGTAGGGATGGAAAATGATGCCGGTGACCTCGGGAGCGGAGGCATAATACCGGTTTTCGGTGTAGAGGGGGTAGAAAATGCCGTGTTCATGGAGATATTTTTCCGCTTTGACCATGGTATTGATGGCAGATGTGCCATGAAGCTTCTCTATCTGGTCAAGCAGAAAATCATACGTTGTATCGGAGAGGTGTGCCATGTTGTCCGGACTGCCCGAGGAAAAGACCCTGAGCAAATCGGCCGGATCTTCACTGTCCGAGCGGAGGGGAGCAATCACGATGCCATAATCACCGTCAGCAATTTTTTGATGCAGTTCCTCACGGGGGACAGGCGTTTTGTTCACGACTCTGCCTGTGATTTTGTTCCATGCACAGATGATGTTGTTCACGACAGGACGGATTTCCGCTTCATCGGTGCAGAGGATGTTCAGAGCAGGAGACTCCTCCGTGTCCATGCTGGCAAGAGCTTTCTGCCACTCCTCACGGGCATTGTCCGAAAATGCCACACCCAGTTCACTGCCGACAAAGGAGCGGTATGCCAGTCCGCCGCACCTTGCCGTATCGGGTACAATGTCTGCAAAGGCTTCACAGCTTTCAGGCAGGTTACTGACAATCTCCTTTCTGTCGAGAGCATGGAGCAGTGCCAGACGGACAGCGGCATTCCTGAAAACCTGTACGTTGAATGCAATGCCCCAGACGGTATCCTTGTAAGCCGTAAGATGGAAGCCATGTGCCTGAGCCTCTGACAGTTCTCTGCTTTCCAGGGAACAGCAGTCCAACTGATGGCTGAGAATGGCATCAGCGGCACTGTCAGGCAAATCGGCAATGGTGATATGGACTCCCTGAGGGACAGGGAGGTGCTGCCCGACATAGGCGGTATTTTTTTGCAGGCGTATCACACGGTCATGCTTCCAGCCGTTTTCTGCCACTACAAAAGCACCATTGGACAAAATACGGTCATCCTCCCGTCCATACTGTCCGCCTGTTGTTTCAAAGAATGCTTTTTTGCAGGGCATGGCAGGAGGGGTTGCCAGCAGGGATAAAAACTGCGGTTCGGGGAAGTCAAGTGTAATGCGGAGGGTATGTTCATCTTCCGCACGGACACCCAAAGCACTCATCTCCAATGTTCCTTCCTGGATCTGTCGGGCATTTTTGATACAGAAAAGGGTATCGGCGGTAGGGGAAGCTGTAGCAGGCAGGAAAGCTCTCTGGAAGCCGTAGAGGAAATCCTGTGCGGTCAGTGGCGAACCGTCCTGCCAGCAGGCGTTTTCACGGATATGGAACACATATTCGGTATTTTGAGCATTGCTCTCCCAGCGGTCGGCGGCACCGCAGACAGGTGCTTCATTGCCATCGATTCTCACCAGACCTTCAAAAATATTCATAATCACCAGTCGGGAGGCATTGTCATCCGCAATCTGAGGGTCAAGAGTGACAGGCTCGGAGGAGATACTGTAGAAAATCGTCTGATGTTCGGGGGATGTCTTGCCGTCTGTACAGGACACCATCACGGCTGCTGTCAGACACAATAACCATATCATTTTTATTTTTTTCAAAAGAAAAACTCCTTTTTGATTAGCAGTGTGCGTTGATGATAGTATGGGATGTTCACGGAAAAAATATGATCCCTCCGTAATGAACGATTACGGAGGGATGGGAAATATCATTCGGACACCGCAGAAGTCTGCTCATCGTCAGAGGACTCTACGACAGAGGATTCTTCGGGAGACGGCTCTGACGCAGAGGACTGCACTTCAGAAGACTGCTGTGATTCGGAAGAGGACTGTTGCTGTGAGGATTGTTGTTGAGAAGATTGCTGCTGTGAGGACTGTTGCTGTGAGGACTGTTGCTGTGAGGACTGTTGCTGTGAGGACTGTTGCTGTGAGGACTGTTGCTGTGAGGACTGTTG
>ONUD01000115.1 GCA_900320925.1 uncultured Eubacteriales bacterium | reverse complement strand
TCAGCCTGTCTCCAAACGGTTTCAGACTGGGGTTCAACGCCGCCCTTTGCACAGAGGACAGTTACCGAGCCGTCAAGTACACGAAGTGAACGCTCAACTTCAACTGTAAAGTCTACGTGTCCGGGGGTGTCGATGATATTGATACGGTGACTACCCTTATCATTGTTGCTGCCTGCCCAGAAGCAGGTTGTGGCAGCGGATGTAATGGTAATCCCTCTTTCCTTTTCCTGAGCCATCCAGTCCATCGTTGAGGCACCCTCGTGGGTCTCACCGATTTTATGGTTGACGCCCGTATAGAAAAGGATACGTTCTGTTGTTGTTGTTTTACCGGCATCAATGTGAGCCATGATACCGATATTACGTGTCATTTCCAGTGATACTTGCCTTCCCATAAATATCCTCCTTATGAATTACTGGCGGCATACAGCCGTGATTACCATCTGTAGTGAGCGAATGCCTTGTTAGCTTCGGCCATTCTGTGAGTTTCCTCACACTTCTTGGCAGCTCCGCCTACACCGTTGACAGCATCAAGGATTTCTCCGGCAAGTCTTTCTTTCATGGTTTTTTCCGATCTCAGTCTGGAATATCTTGAGATCCAACGGAGACCGAGTGTTTGTCTTCTCTCAGGGCGAACCTCCATCGGCACCTGATAGGTAGCACCACCGACACGGCGTGCTTTGACTTCGAGCGTCGGCATGACCTTTTCCATTGCCTGCTCAAACACTTCCAGCGGTTCTTTGCCTGTTTTGGTGTTCACGATGTCGAAAGCACCGTAAACGATTTTTTGTGCCACACCCTTCTTACCGTCATACATAATGTTGTTGATAAGACGTGTCACGAGCTTAGAATTGTAAACCGGATCCGGCAAAACATCACGTTTTGCCACATTACCTCTTCTTGGCACTTTACTTCCCTCCTTCACAATAAGGTGATTTCATCGGTACTCGAAAGGACTGCTTCCGTTGTGCATACAGAGAGGCAAATCTATCTCAAATACATCTCTGTATTACATCATTCATTTCAAACGAAAATCCTTTAACGAATTACTTTTTGCCTGCTTTCGGACGCTTTGCACCGTACTTGGAACGAGCCTGCATACGCTTTGCAACACCCTGTGCATCCAGTGTACCACGGATAATATGGTAACGCACACCAGGGAGGTCCTTCACACGTCCGCCTCTGATCAGTACAACGCTGTGTTCCTGAAGATTGTGGCCGACACCGGGAATGTAGGAAGTTACCTCGATTCCGTTGGACAGTCTGACTCTGGCAATCTTTCTGATAGCGGAGTTCGGCTTTTTCGGGGTAGCGGTCTTGACTGCCGTGCAGACACCTCTCTTTTGAGGAGAGTTCTGGTCAATGGCTCTGCGTTTTTTGGAGTTCCAGCCCTTGAGAAGTGCAGGAGCCTTAGCTTTTTTCTCTGAAACTTCTCTGCCCTTGCGAACCAGTTGGTTAAACGTTGGCAATTCTTTGCACCTCCTTGCTCAAAATTTGATACAATCCCACTGTAAAAATTCCACTTCCGCAACGGATTTCGTAAAACCTCTACAACAGCATCGTGTTCCGCAGACCTTCCGTCTGCAATTTCTCATTTTATCACATACGCCCCCTATTTGTCAACTGTTTTTTTCATTCTGCTTTGCCCTCGGAGGGCTTGATTCCGGAGAAAAATGCGGTATAATAAAGGTACCGCAAAGGAGGAAGAACATGAAACACGTAGCTGTTTATACCGATGGTGCGTGCAGCGGCAATCCCGGTGCAGGCGGATGGGGAGCGGTGCTGGTCTATCAGGGGCATGAAAAGGAGCTTGCGGGCGGTGAACCCGATACCACCAATAACCGTATGGAACTGATGGCTGTCTTGCAGGCTTTGCAGGCACTCAAAGAGCCGTGTGCCGTCACCCTGACGACCGATTCCAAATATGTCTGCGACTCCATCCAAAAAGGCTGGGCAAAGTCCTGGCAAAAAAACAACTGGAAGAAAAGTGACAAGACCCCTGCCAAAAATGCCGATCTCTGGAGCAGGCTGTTGGCACTGCTGGACATACATCAGGTAACCGTGCAGTGGGTCAGAGGACACAATGGTCATCCTTATAATGAACGCTGTGACAAGCTGGCTGTACAAGAAGCCAAGAAATTTTCCTGAGGAGGGGTACCATGTCAAACGTCTATTACATGAATCATCCGCTCATCAAACATAAGATTACCATGCTGCGTGATGAACGGACAGGAACCAATGAATTTCGTCAGTTGGTGGAGGAAATCGCCCTGCTGATGGGGTATGAAGCACTTTCCGACCTGCCGACACGGGACATCGAAATCAAAACGCCCATTGAAGATACTGTACAGCCCGTTCTTGACGGCAAAAAACCGGCGGTAGTCCCCATCCTGCGTGCCGGTCTGGGAATGGTCAGCGGGATACTGGCACTGCTGCCGAATGCCAAAGTCGGACACATCGGTATGTGCCGTGACGAAACAACGCACAAGCCACTGACCTATTACTGTAAGCTCCCCTCTTTTATTCAGGACAGGCTCATCATCGTGACCGATCCCATGCTGGCAACAGGCGGTTCTTTGACGGATGCGGTAGATGAAATCAAGGCACGGGGCGGCAGGCATATCAAATGTATGTGCATTGTGGCTGCTCCCGAGGGGGTCAAGGTCTTTACAGACAAACACCCCGATGTACAGCTATACATTGGAGCATTAGACAGAGGGCTGAACGAAAATGCCTACATCTGCCCCGGACTTGGAGATGCGGGCGACAGAATTTTTGGCACCAAATGAAAAAGCAGCAGGACACAACGCTGTCCTGTTGCTTTTTTACGCAATTTTTGTCCGGTTACTTTTGACAGGTGTGTAGCGGAAGCTGAGCATATGCGGATCCTGCCCTGTCGTAATGGCAGAACGCACCAGATCAATAAAATATTTTCCCAGCATTCCCATCCAGCCTCCCAGCACATACAGCAGCAAATCATCTGTGCAAACCGCTCCCGTATTGAAAGAAAACTGCAATACCTCCAGCGTGAACCCCACTGCCAGAGAAATCACCGACAAATGCCACCATTTGATTTTCGGGTTCAGCACCAGCAGACTGAATGTCAGCGGTGCCAACAGCAGGCCATGCCAAAACAGATAAGCCGTTCCGTTTTCATGCGTTCCGTCAAGGCACTCGCTGATACGGTGGAACAACACAAAATCCAAGGTTCGTTCCTCCGACATATGCGGCCGAAACGGCAGGAGGTGGCGGAATACAATGACCAGCAAATACAGCAGTATCATGGCACGAATCGCCCATACCAGAAAATGCGAGAACCGCATTCGGGAATCATTGGTATCCCCCAATCCGTTTCTCAGCAGTCGGATGCTCACGGCAAAGAAAAACGGTACGACCCATGTAATAAACATCGTTGCCAACTGATATTCGGTCAGCTGCGGCCAGAAACCGTAGCCTTTTGTCACGATGCCGTTGACAATGCTGATGAGAAAACTTGCCGCTGTGATAACGGAACAGCTCATCATGGCCGTTCCCAGTACCTCATAACGCTTGATGCCGAAAAGCAGGGCGGCAGATACCGCAAGAGAGGAAATAAACACCCCTCCCTGTGCCAAGGCAAGGTCATTGGTCTGATTTTTGGCATCGTTCGGCAGCAAAAACAACATCAGTCCTGCTGCGACCGACAAAAAAAGCTCTCCTATTGTTAATTTGCGTGCGGAAAGAAAACTCATGACCGATTCCCCCTGAGTCTCATATAATCCTCCAGTATAATCACTGCTGCCACACTGTCCACAACGGCTTTGCGTTTTTTTCCTCTGGTATCGGTCACATTCAGATAATGATGAGCCGTAATCGTTGTCCCCCTCTCGTCATGCAGGACAACTTCCAAGCCTGCTGTTTTTTCCAGAACGTCCTTGAAGCACCGCACATTTTCGGCACTTTCTCCTTCACTGCCGTCCATGTTTTTCGGCAGTCCCAGTACAATTTGTTCTGCCTGCCGTTCTTTGGCAATCGCTGCAATTTTTTCTGCAAGAATCTCCTGCCTTACCTCCTTGATCACCGCCACGGGAGAAGCAATGGTTTCCGTCCTGTCACATATTGCAATGCCTGTCCGCACTCTTCCGTAATCCACCGATAAAATAATCATTCCCTTCCCCCCTCTATTCAATGTACAATGTGCAATTATTGAATGTGTCCGCTTCGATGATTTTTTGTGATAGATGCAAGGATTTTTATGAGTTCTTTGCAATCGGAATACATACTTTCAAAAGCGTTGGTTTCTATATATCCGCTTTCGTACAGCAATTCAAGCCAATATTCTGTTTCATTCGCTTCTTTGTATGCAATATACATTTTTGCATAAAAATCTGCCTTGCTCTGTGCATTGGCACCCTCTTTTGCATTAGCCCCAATACTTGTACCGCTTCGGAGTATCTGTTTTGATAAAATATATTCTTGCTTATTACTGCCAAGATATTGGTAAAGCTTTATGATTCGCAGTGCAAACGCTTTACTTTTCTCCAATATGATATTATCCATAATTCCTCCATCATTGCACATTGCACATTGTACATTGTACATTGTA
>ONUD01000147.1 GCA_900320925.1 uncultured Eubacteriales bacterium | reverse complement strand
TTGGCAAAAAAAAATGGGATTAAAAAAGTCATTCTGTTCGGCTCTCGTGCCAAAGGAACCAATACAGAGCGAAGTGACATTGATCTTGCTGTCAGCGGCGGCGAGTTTGCCTCATTCTATTGGGATATAAAAGAAAAATTGCATATATTGCTGATGTGTGACATTGTTGATATGGACTCCGGCATATCAGAGGAACTGAACTTTGAAATCAACAGAGATGGAGTGACGATATATGAAGAAGCTTGATAATTTTATCAACTGTCTTAATATACTGAAAAAGGCTGATTTTGATTTTGCAAATGAAAATGATATATACAGAACAGGTGTGATAGGACAGTTCAATTTGACCTTTGAACTGTCTTGGAAAGCATTGCAGGCAGTTCTTCGTATGCACGGTGCAGAGGGTGCGGAAAGCGGTTCGCCCAGAGAAATTTTGCAGATTGGCTATAAACTTGGATTTTTAGACAGCTCGTCTGTTTGGCTGACAATGCTCAGAAAACGTAATACATCGGTTCATATTTATGATGAGGATGAAATAGATGAAATGCTCCTGCTGATTCGTGACAGCTTTATTCCTGCATTTTGTGTTCTTGGGGAAACCTTGAAAAAGAAACTTGACGAAGCGGAAAGCAATTGGAATTAAATATAGTGATAACTTAAGGAGAAATGAAATATGCAAAATGAAGCAATCCTGTCTAATGATGAAAGGTTTACTGTTTTTACATTTCAGAATAAAGTGATCCGTTTTAAAACATCTCCAAGGTTGGAAAGATACACAAAAATAGTGGAATGGGATAACGGCTATATCGTGGTAATGGCTATCTATAACGGCAAAGAAACAGAAGACTATATTGATTTGATTCCGATATTGGAAAATTTATGTATTGAACCTGAAAGTTTTTTGAAAAATATCAGAAAGGTGCGTATCAAATATGATTGATGTCAACCAAATTGCCGATAATGCCCAAATGATAGTGAACGGTTATGCTTTTACCAAAATTCCGATGGGAATACAGGTGGTCAATTTAGCAAGAATGACAGCGTGTGTAATCAATAGGCAGGATGATGTGATTGAAACTGTTATGGACGATATAGAACTTGATATTGTGATGAATTACTATGCACGCAACAAGCAGTTTATGGAGGATAATGATGCCTAAATATTATGCATTTAAAGTTTGTGGATATTATTTGTATTTTACGTCACACTGTATCGTAGAGGCTATGCACGTTCATGCCAGTGATACGAAATTAACGGAATCTGGTTCGGCTAAGTTCTTTGTTATGAAAAATGGTGATACCACCATACAAAACAGGGGAATATTGAATGATAGAGAATTGCTGAAAATTCAAACATTTATCAAAGAAAATTATAAAGAAATGTATATCAAATGGTCTGAATACAGTGATAACGGTTTCTATGGAGATTAAGGAGGATGAAATGAATACAGAAGACAACAATCTGATTATGGACATACTGGCACAGCAAAGCGAACCTGTTGACAGAAAAGAATTGTGGCTGATGTCAGGCTTGGATACGGAGGAATTTAACAATGCGGTTTCCTGTCTGGAGGGCAGGGGGGAGATTGTCCTCCTGCACGAAAACAGAACTAAAAAAATAGCCCTGCCCCAAATGGCGGGATATGTGAGGGCAACCATTGTCAGAAATGCCGGCAGTTTTTGCTTTGCCCACCCCGAAGAAGAGGGGCTTGCCGATGTTTATATTCACAGCGGTGATGAAAAGGGTGCCATGCCGGGGGACAGGGTACTGCTCAAAAATATCCGCATGGAGGAAAGAGGCCCTGCCGGACAGGTACACAAGCTTCTTGAAAAGGGCAGCCGTGTGGTGACAGGTATCTATGAAAAAGGGGCATACGGTCATCATAAAGATGGCTTTGTAACACCCGATACAGGATTTTCCCATGCCCTTTCCGTGGTCAAGGGCGGCTCTCTCAAGGCCAAGCATGGGGATAAAGTGAAAGCTGCCATTGCCTATGACAAAAAATCAGGGAAAATTACTGCCAGAGTCATTAAAATCTACGGCAGGGCGGATTCTGCCAGAATCTGTGCCGATGCCATCATTGATGCGGCAGGGATTCCTACTAAATTCACCGTTGCCGTCAAGCATGAAGCTGCCATGGCGGCAGCTCAGCCCGTGACAGAGGAAGAAATTGCCAAACGACTGGATTTGCGTGACGAACCCATCTTTACCATTGACGGCGAAGATGCCAAAGACCTTGATGATGCCATCTCCGTGAAAAAGCTGTCAAACGGCTGGGAATTGGGTGTGCATATTGCCGATGTGTCGCACTATGTCAGAGAAGGCACGTTGCTTGATGACAGTGCCATGGACAGAGGGACTTCCGTCTATTTTGCCGACAGGGTGATTCCCATGCTGCCCGTGGAGATTTCCAACGGGTGCTGTTCCCTGAATGCAGGCACGAAGAAACTCACCTTTTCCGCTATCCTGACACTGGACGAAAAAGCCGAACTGATAGATTACCGTTTTGAAAAGAGCGTGATTGTTTCCAAGGTCAGGGGTGTTTATGCGGAGGTGAATGCCATCATTGACGGCACCGCCGATGAGGCACTCAAAGAAAAGTATGCAGAAGTCTATGACGAGATATTTGCCGCACAGGAGCTGGCAGAGCTTCTCAAAGCCAAAGCAAAACAGCGTGGGGAACTGGAGATTGAAAGCACCGAACTGCGGTTTGTACTCGATGAAAAGGGTGTTTGCATTGACGTGTCCGAGAGGGACAGGGGCAATGCCGAAGAACTGATTGAACAGTTCATGATTGCCGCCAACAGGGCAGCGGCACTGTATGCCAAGAGTGCAGGGATTCCCTTTGTGTACCGTGTACACGAAGCACCCGACCCTGAAAAATTGGCAGCACTGGCAGAATTGGCAGCTGTCTGCGGATTTGCCGCCCGCCGCCTGAAAGAGGGGGTACATCAGACCGACCTTGCCGCACTCATCAATGCCGCCAAGGAAACACCCTATGCAAGACTGATTTCTACCCAAGTTCTGCGTTCCATGGCAAAGGCTCGCTATGATGACAGACCGCTTGGACATTTCGGCTTGTCACTGGAGGATTACTGTCACTTTACCTCTCCCATCAGACGCTATCCCGATACTTCTATCCACAGAATCCTGACAGATTTGGTCAGCGGTGTGCCTGTGGACGAAATCAATCGGAAATTCAGTGAATTTGCCCAAAAATCGTCCAAGATGTCCTCGGAGCGGGAACTCAGAGCCATGCGTGCCGAGCGGGAAAGTGAAAAATTCTATGCGGCGGAGTATATGACCAAGCATATCGGAGAAATCCATCAGGGGGTGGTGTCGGGCATTACCAATAAGGGCTTGTTTGTGGCAATCGAAAACGGTATTGAGGGATTTGTCAGCCTGATTGACGATGAAAAAGCCTACTTTGAGTACAACGGCACCACGACCACCAAAGACAGAAAAAGCGGTGTCAGCTATTCCATCGGTGATATCGTCACGGTGGAAGTCATGGCGGCAGAAATTGCACTCGGAACGGTAGATTTTGCACTGGTGAGATGAAAGAGGAGCAAAATATGGAATTACACATTCAACAATTCAATGACCTGACACCGAATGAATTATACAAGATTTTGAAACTGAGAGTGGATGTGTTTGTTGTGGAGCAGAATTGCCCCTATGTGGAAATAGATGACCTTGACCAAGGGGCAATTC
>ONUD01000137.1 GCA_900320925.1 uncultured Eubacteriales bacterium | reverse complement strand
GAAATCCTGAAAAACAATGCCCATTTTCCGCCGCAGGTAAGGAATTCTTCTGCGTCTGATTTTCATCAGGTCATAACCGCTGACCTTAATGGTGCCAAAGCTTGCCTTTTCCTCGCGGATGAGCAGCTTGAGGAATGTACTCTTTCCCGCACCCGACGGACCGACAATGAAAACAAATTCCCCGTTGTCAATATCCAGACTGATATTTTTCAACGCTTCCGTACCATTCGGGTACACCTTTGAGATATTTTCAAGATGTATCATTTTTGTTCCTTTCTTACAAAATTATCGTCATTTTCCCTTTATATTATATATGATAATCCCTTTTCCGTCAAGCATATCGGGGAGCGGAACATAAAATTTCCACTCCCCGCTCCCCGTTATTCAAACATCTTCTGTACGCCGTCAAGAATATTTTCCACTGTATGGATAGCTTTGTTGGCTCTGCGTTTATTCTTGCGGCTGTCGCTCATGATAATGGAACTGACAACACCGAACATCATGCCCGCAATCAGTCCTGCTCCTACACCTTTCAATGTTTTTCCCATGAGTACACACTCCTTTCTTTTAGAGTGGAGTTTGGAGAGTGGAGAGTGGAGCCATCCACATCCCAACATCCACCAATGGGTATAAAACCTTGCCGCTTCTTGAAAGAAGGGGCAAGTGCGGCTGTCTTGATCGGGAAACCGCTCCACTCTCCACACTTTTGACAGTTCTATACTCAAAACTTATTTTCCCCCGATTTCTGCTGTCTATGATGGGTAAAATTAACAATATTTTTAGAAAAAAATTTTTTCCTTTTGGACAAGTAACTGTTTTTGTGGATTTACTCTATCAATTGACAGGTTTTGTTTGACAAACTGCATAAAAAAGATTATAATAGCTTCATGTGGTACGAATGTTATGAGTTTGTACTCTGTCACAGCGAGATTTGATGACTTAATTTTTCAGAAAGAGGGAGTTTTACCATGCCTGCTAAGAAAACAACCAAGGCTGCTACAGAAGAAACCAAAGTCGAAGAAGTGAAAGCAGAAGAAACTGCTGAAACAAAACCTGCCGCTAAAAAATCCGGCGGAAGAAAAACAAAAGCCAAAGAACCTAAGGTGAATGTCATTATTGAGTATCTTGACAAGAACACTGTTATTGATGACATCAAGGAAGCTGTCAAAGAAGCTTACAGAGCTGACGGCAATGAGGATGCCATCGAAACAATTGACATTTACTTCCAGCCTGAAAAGAATGTGGCTTACTATGTCGTCAACGGTAAGGCAGAAGATAAGTCCGTGAATGTGTAATGGAACCGTCCGCTATGAACTGCATAGCGGACTTTCTTTTTGCTGTTGACAAACAGGGTTCCTCGTGGTATAGTATAGATAATAAATTGATCTTTTCCGGGTAGAGGTGCAGAAATTGCGTGTAACAGAGGGGAGCTTACCAAAAGCTTTGATCCTTTGTGAAGAGCATTTCTGCCGAGAGGCAGAGTGTGGTCAGCTTTGCTTCGGCTGCATATCATAGTGGTATGCGGCTGTCATCATAAGCACATGATGGAGAGCTATCGAAATGAATTGAAACAGGATTCATGCTTGTGGTGCAGCCGGTGATGGGATCACCGGCTTTTTTCTGCGTGAAAAGAGGTAAAGGAGACTGATTGTTATGGAAAAAAAATATCGTGTCGGAATTATCGGTGCAACAGGAATGGTAGGACAGCGGTTTGCCACCCTGCTGGAAAACCACCCTTGGTTTGAAGTAACCGTTCTTGCCGCCAGCACACGTTCCGCCGGAAAAACCTATGAGGAAGCTGCCGGCAATCGCTGGGCATTGAAAACTCCCATGCCCGAAGCCATGAAAAACATGGTGATTGCAGATGCCGCCAATGTAGAAGAAGTGGCTTCTCAAGCAGATTTTGTCTTTTGTGCCGTGGATATGAAAAAAGAGGATATCCGTGCCTTGGAGGAAGCCTATGCCAAAGCAGAATGCCCTGTCGTGTCCAACAACTCTGCCCATCGCTTTACCCCCGATGTGCCGATGGTGATTCCTGAAATCAACAATGCCCATCTCGCCGTCATCGAAGCACAGAAAAAACGTCTCGGCACCAAAAAAGGCTTCATTGCTGTCAAATCCAACTGCTCCCTCCAAAGCTATGTGCCTGCTATCCATCCGCTGATGAAATACGGCGTTACCAAAGTGCTTGCCTGCACCTATCAGGCAATTTCCGGAGCAGGCAAAACCTTTGAAAGATGGCCGGAAATGGTCGACAATGTAATCCCCTACATCGGCGGCGAAGAGGAAAAATCAGAGCAGGAACCGCTGAAAATCTGGGGCAGTGTGGAAAACGGCGTCATCGTCAAAGCCGCTTCTCCTTCCATCACTGCTCAATGTATCCGTGTACCTGTTTCGGACGGCCATACCGCTGCCGTGTTCGTAGAGCTGGAGCAGAAACCTTCCATGGAACAGATTATCAAGGACTGGGAGTCCTACAGCGGCAGACCGCAGGAATTGCAGCTCCCCTCCGCTCCGAAACATTTCCTTCACTACTTTACGGAAAATGACAGACCCCAAATCAAGTCGGAACGTAATCTGGAAAACGGTATGGCAGTTTCTGTCGGCAGACTCCGTGAAGATACACAGTATACCATTAAATTCGTTTGTATGTCCCACAATACCCTCCGCGGTGCAGCAGGCGGTGCCGTACTTCTGGCTGAACTGCTTTGTGCGGAAGGCTATATATAAGGAGGTCATCTGATGTCAAATCATATTTTCAAGGGTTCGGGTGTTGCCATCGTCACACCTATGAACGAGGACGGCAGTGTGAATTTCGAGGAGTACGGACATCTCATTGAATTTCAGATCGCTAACGGCACTGATGCGATCATCACCTGCGGCACAACAGGAGAATCCGCTACCCTCTCCCGTGAAGAACATTGCAAGGTCATTGAATACACCGTGAACAAAGTGGCCAAGAGAGTGCCGGTCATTGCAGGGGCAGGCAGCAATGATACCATCTTTGCTGCGGAGCTTTCGGTGGAAGCCGAACGTCTCGGAGCGGATGCCATCCTGTCCGTGACCCCGTACTACCACAAAACCTCCCAGAACGGACTGGTCAGCCACTACTGCTACATTGCTGACCATATCCATATTCCGATGATTGTGTACAACGTGCCGTCCAGAACCGGCTGCAATATCAAACCGGAAACCTATGCCCGCCTTGCCAAACACCCTAATATCCAGGCTGCTAAGGAGGCTAACGGGGACATCTCTGCCCTTGTCAGGACAATGGCTCTGTGCGGCGAGGATCTGGATATTTACAGCGGCGAAGATGCACAAGCCTTTTCCATTACCGCAATGGGCGGTTTGGGGGTCATTTCGGTGTTTGCCAATATCTGCCCCAGAGAAAGCCATGAATTGATCAAAAAAGCACTCGATGGCGATTTCAAAAGCAGCTTTGCCATGCAGAAGTATTATATTGAACTGATGGATATGCTGTTCTCGGATGTCAATCCTATCCCCATCAAGACCGCTATGAATCTCTGCGGCTTCCACTGCGGACCGTGCCGTATGCCGCTGGCACCCATGACCCCTGCGGGAGAACAGGCTTTGAAAGACTGCCTTGTCAAGTACGGAATTATCAAATAAGTGTCTGACACACAAAGGACGGATGAAAATGACAAATGTAATCATTACCGGATGCAGCGGAAAAATGGGTGCCAGCCTGATCAGTGCAGCCGCCCTGCGTGACGATATTGCCATCGTCGGCGGCATTGACCTGGTACAGCCGCAAAATGCTTCCTTTGCCTATGCAAAGACCTTTTCGGAACTGTCCTGCCAAGCGGATGTCATTGTGGATTTTTCCAACCCCGCCGTGCTGGAATCCATGCTCGCTTATGCACTTGACCGCAAAATGCCCGTTGTCATCTGCACCACAGGTTACAGTGAAGTGCAAAAACAACAAATAAAAGCGGCTGCTGAGGAAATTCCCGTGTTCTATTCGGGCAATATGTCCCTTGGCATTAACCTCATCATCGAGCTTGCCAAAAAGGCAGCTTCCGTCTTTGGTGACAGCTTCGATGTGGAAATCATCGAACAGCACCATAACCAAAAACTGGACGCTCCCAGCGGTACGGCACTGATGATTGCCGATGCGGTATCTCAGGTCAGAACGGACAGTGAGTATGTCTATGACCGCCATGCCTACCGCAAAAAAAGAGAAAAAAGAGAGATCGGTATCCACTCCGTCAGAGGCGGCAATATCGTAGGGGAACATGAAGTGATTTTTGCCGGTCAGGACGAAGTGCTGACTATCAGCCATTCCGCACGCTCCAAAACGGTATTCGCCGTGGGGGCATTGAACGCGGCTGTGTTCCTCAGCCAACAGCCGGCAGGAATGTACAATATGTCCGATCTGCTCAATCATGCATAAGGAGGACTGTCTCATGAAGCCTACCATTGTTGTCAGTGATGATATTACGCTGGTGACACTTCAGAATATCCCTGCCGATATGCACTTCGTCACAGAAGTCTTTGAGAATATCGCCGCCATGGATATTGATGTGGATATGATTTCCCTCTCCCCTGTCCAAAGCTCTCTGACAAGCTTGTCGTTTACCATCAACGATGATGACCTGATGAAAATCCTGGGCTACACCTCAAAGCTCAACGAAGGTACCATCAAGCCCATCGTCAGCAGCGGCAACTGCAAGATTTCTGTCAATGACCCCGATATGGAGCATTGTCCCGGTGTCGCCGCCAAGGTATTCCGGCGAGCTGCGGATGTCGGAACGGATATTCGCCTGATTACCACCAGCGAAGCACAAATTTCCCTGCTGGTCACCAAATCGGATTTTGACTCTGCCTTTGCAGCCATTCAAAATGCTCTTGACTAAAGAAAGACCTGTGAAGAAACCTTCTTCACAGGTCTGTTTTTTCTCGTCAGGAAATTAAAATGGCTTTGAGAGCTTGGAAGTAGGCAGGAAAGCTGCGTTTCAGAGAGATGGGCTTGAATTCAGGATTGACAAAACAGTGGAGGGTATGTCCCTGTGCGGCAACCTGTCCGTCCTGTTTCCGCATGGTATAGGTATATTCCATTCTGGCACCCGTGAACGTGGTCAGGCTGACCTCGATCTCCACTTCCTCTCCGAATCTGACGGGGAGCAGATACTTGGCATAGGCGTCCACATTGGGAATAATAATGCCCTCCTGCTCCATTTTCAGCACGTCACACCCAATCTGACGCATATAAGCGATTCTTGCTTCCTCAAAATAACGGATATGGTTGGAATGGTGGACAATGCCCATCATGTCCGTTTCATAGTAGTTGGCAGTCCTTTTGTAAATAAAGCTCATGGCAAACACCTCTTTCTCTTCCGATTATATCACGCAGCCGCCCTTTTGGCAAGAATACTACTTGATTTTTGGGGGAAATCAAGGTAAAATGGATATATCAAACTCAAAGGAGAGGAAATCATGGAAATCAATAAGGCGTTTGACATTATCACAGGCAGGGTGGAACGCGTCCTGCTGCCGAAAGGATATGAAAGACAGAGCGTTGCCGATTCCGACACGGAAATGACGGCACTGTATACAGGAGAGATTGCGTACAGCATTGTGTATTATTTTGAGAAAAGAAGAGTCCTGCTGCGTACCTGCGGCATGGAGGACGGCGAACCTGACAATACTTGGAAAACCATTGCCACATGGCTGTTTGACCCCGATGCGGATTCCGCCAGGGAGGCCGAAAACATCGGTGATGACTTCGCCGAAACCATTCGAGGCCCCCGACAGACCGCTGTGCAGAAACAGAAAAAAACGAAAAAAGACGGAGAAAATGTCAGTGACCCCTTGTTTTTTGCCAACAGAATGATGACCTACTTTCCTGAACTGCGTGATGAAATCGCCTACGAAAAGGCACATTATGAAAGCTTCCGAGGCGTGACGTTTGCGGAAAAAAAAATCCTGCCAAAGCTCAAGCAGCATGTGCAGCATCTCAACAAAAATGCCGCAGAAAAATTCTCCAAAGCACTGTCCGACCTGTATGATGCCGGAGATCTGGATGTCAAGGGCATTATTACCTATGTACTGCTCAATGCCATGGATGACGCGGACTTTGAAAAGCTGACCTGCGGCTTTGCACCCGAAAATCAGAAAATTGCTGTCGAGGTGCGGAAGCTGCGGGGCAAGAAAATCAAACCCGAAAAACCGAAAAAACCCAGCAAGTTTATGGCAGATACCCTGAATCAGACATGATGAAACGGTATCAGATTCTTTCGGGAAGTGCCTTGAAGTTCATTGCCCTCATCACCATGACAATTGACCATACTGCCGCTATTATTTTATCTCAGATGCCGTTTGCTTTCGTGCCGCTGATGACCATCGGCTCAGAAACCATTACCGTGTATTTTTTGTGCAGGCTCGTCGGCAGAACTGCTTTCCCGCTGTACTGCTTCCTGATAGCAGAGGGATATGTCCATACACACAACAGGAAACGATATGGTGCAGACTTGCTGCTGTTTGCCTTTCTGTCGGAAATACCGTGGAACCTGGAACATACGGGAGGATTCCTCTATCCCGCACAAAATGTCTTTTTCACGCTCTTCTTGGGATTTCTGGCCATCTGCCTGTACGAAGCTTTCAAGGAAAAGCCTGTCAGATGCTTTCTGCTGCTGGCAACACTGGTGACAGCGGCCATACTGATTAAGGCAGACTATGGAGCAAAAGGAGTGGCTCTGATATTGCTTTTGTATGTACTCAGGGAAAGGCGGGCTGTTTCCACGGCACTCGGCTGCTGCTTTTTTGCAGACCCTTGGAAAGTCATGCCCTCCTTTGCACTGATGAACCTCTACAACGGCAAGCGAGGATTGATTCAAGGCAAAATTGCCAAATATGCTTTTTATGCCTTTTATCCCGTGCATATCCTGATACTGTACGGAATACGGGCTGCCTGCTTCGGCTATTGAATCAAAAAGGGAGCTGTCAATCATGACAACTCCCCTATTTTTATCGGCTGGAGCGGTTCTCTGTGGTGTCACCGATCCTGTCGGTGGCATTTTTCACCGTGTCCCCTGCTTTGTCGGCAATGTTGTTCACGACGTCACCGGCATTGTGGGCGGCGTTGTTGACAATGTCTCCGGCATTCCGCACGGCATTGCCCACAGGATTGTCGGTACGGTCATTGTAAACTCTTCCGTCACGATCCATCACAAGGTCATCACTGTCACCAATAATCCCGTTCCTGTCCGTCACTTCCCCATTCCTGGGCAGGCGGGCAGCAGAATTCTGTGTGACCGTGTTTTCGGGAAGGTCATTCGTATTCGTTTTGCAGGCTGCAAAACTGCCCGCTATGCTCAGAACAGCCAGTGCTGCAAAAAGTACTTTTTTCATGATGAAACACTCCTTTCCACACTATTATTTTCGCTTTGCGGCGATTGTATACAGGCAATATCCGACAAAAAAACTTGACCTTGTGGTGAAAATACGGTAAAATAAGGATATAGATGTAAAATGGAAGGTGCGGTAAAAAATGGCAAATTTGATTATTACAATTTCCCGAAGCTATGGCAGCGGCGGCAGAGTCATTGGCAGAATGCTGTCCGAACAAATGAACATTCCCTATTATGACAGAAACCTCATCTATCTGGCATCCGGCAGAACCGGTATTGACCTGAAATATTTTGCCCAGTACGATGAAGATATGAAACGCAAACTGCTGGAAGATCTGATTCCCTCCGAAAAAAACAAGTATGTCTCCAAAGATGAAATCTTCCGCCGTCAAGCAGAAATTATCCGTGATGTGGCGGATGAGGGCGATTGTGTGATTGTGGGGCGGTGTGCAGATTACGTGCTGAAAAATACCGCTCACAAGGTGCTGAGAGTGTTCATTTATGCCAATGAAACGGACTGCGTGGAAAGTATTATGAAAAAACTTTCCGTCTCCAGAACGGAAGCCGCCAAAACCGTTTCCCAAATCAACCGGCATCGCTCCGATTATTACCGCTATCATACCGATAATGACTGGCTGCGTGCCGACAACTATGACCTTTGCATCAATACCTCTCACTATACCCCTGAACAAGCGGTTTCTGCCATCGGACAGTATGCCCGTATTTTCAGGGAACTGTAAAAAACAAGTGCCAGTCGGATGAAACTATCCGACTGGCACGCTTGTGCTGACAAATCCCTATCGCTCAAAAGCTGACGGACTTGCCCTCGGCGTTGCCGTTTACCACATAGTAAGCAACACTGTTTTCGGGCTGGATATACACATCCAGCGTCTGTACATTTTCTTTGCCCTCAACTTCCATAATGCTGTCCACAATGGAACGGATGGTAGTATTGGTGCATTGGAACTCAATGGTACACTTGATAACGGGTTCCTCAACCTTTTTGTCACATTTCTTCGGCTTTTCCTGTACATCCTCTGCCACAGTGACAGGTGCTTCTACAGGCTCAGAACTGACGCTTTCCGCCGCTTCCACTGCCTGCTCGACAGCCTTGGTTTTTTCCTCGGCTTTTTTGGTGGTTTTTTTTGCCATTTCAACAACCCTCTTTCTATTGATACTCGGATTTCCCGGCGTCTATAGTATATCACAAATTTTTTCCATTGGCAACCAATATTGCAAAATATTATCAGCATCTCTCAGCATATAAT
>ONUD01000142.1 GCA_900320925.1 uncultured Eubacteriales bacterium | reverse complement strand
GCAGTTCTGAGCTTTGCATCGAGGTTAGAAAGCGGCTCGTCAAGGAGGAATACTTTCGGGTCACGCACGATAGCACGTCCCAAAGCCACACGCTGTCTTTGACCGCCGGAGAGAGCCTTCGGTTTCCGTTCCAAAAGGTGAGCAATATCAAGGGAGCGAGCCGCTTCTTCGACACGTCTCCTGATTTCCTCGGGGGGTGTCTTGCGGAGCTTCAGACCGAACGCCATGTTATCATAAACGGTCATGTGAGGATACAGTGCATAGTTTTGGAACACCATTGCAATATCTCTGTCTTTAGGAGAGATATCATTAGCCAGAACATCGCCGATGTGAAGTTCACCCTTAGAAATGTCTTCCAGACCTGCAATCATACGCAGAGTTGTGGACTTGCCGCATCCTGAAGGGCCGACGAAGATAATAAACTCTTTATCTTCGATTTCGAGGTTAAAGTCGCTTACAGCTACAACATTGCCGTCATAGATCTTGTAAACATTTTTTAATGATACACTTGCCATTTTTAATTGCCTCCTGCACTCGCTATGTCAACAGCGGGAATTTGAACTCAATATTCAATACTATAACTATACCAGATTTTTTACCAAATTGAAATACTTTTTTTTACTAAAATCTAAAGCGTCAGTTTAGGTATAATTCACATAATACAAATTTTAACAGCATATTTTGTGCATTTCGTATACCAAAAAACCACTTAAATGCCGTGCAATTTGCCTAAAATCGCATGAATCTCCTCGTTTGTCAGTTCACGGAATCCGCCTGAGGGGAGGGCGGGGTCAAGGAATACATTGCCGATTCGCAGGCGTCTGAGGTGCAGGACTTCTGCACCGACGGCATGAAACATTTTTTTCACCTGATGGAACTTTCCCTCACAGATTTCTACCAGAGCCGTATGAGGAGCGGTAATTTTCATTTCCGCAGGGAGGAAATGAAGTTCTCCGCAGGTAATTCCCTGCCGAAAGGCAGTCACATCCTCTTCGGTCAGCACCTTGTCAACCACCGCTTCATAAAGCTTATATACGTGTTGTTTGGGAGAGAGCATTTGATGTGCCAGTCCGCCGTCATCCGTGATGAGGATAAATCCCTCTGTATCCTTGTCGAGCCGTCCGGCAGGGAATACGCCTTTTCTTTGCAGTTCCCGTGGCAGGAGATCAACCACCGTTTTGTCACGAAAGTCACGGCTTGCTGAAAGCACACCGGCAGGTTTGTTCATCATGATATAGACATACCGTCGGAAGCACACTTCCCTGCCGTCCACGGCAATGGCAACGGTTTCGGGGTCATATTTTTCTCTGGCATTTTTGACGGTCTGTCCGTTCACGGAGACACGTCCTTGTTGAATCATCTGTTTCAGTTCACTGCGGGAAGCAATGTTTTGGGAGGACAGGATTTTATCAATTCTTTGCAGTTCCATATTGCGGCCTTTCTGTTTGAAATCAAAACGGCTCATGCAGTACGATAGCTGCATGAGCCGTAATATGTCAGCTAATCAGTCTCAATCTGCCGATAAAGGGAATATCTTTCGCTTTGCCTGCTTTAATGTTTTTGATACAGCAGACAATCATAAAGATTGGCACAGAGTAGCAAATGGCAAACAAAATCAAGTCTGCGATCCAGCCGCCGATGGTAAGAAAATGCGGAGGAGCGGGATCCACACAGGCGGTACCCACCAGCAGAGCGGCAAACAAAGAAAACAGCAATGTACAGGGAATCATCGCAATCAATATGAGCAATCCCTGATTGCCGTAGAAGCGGCTGAAACGGGAGTCTTGGCGGAACACAAAGGGAGTCCAGAACGTCACGCCGAAACAGGCAAGGATCGCCATTTTCTGATTGGCGGCAGCGTCATTTTTATCAAACTCCAGAGAATGGTCTCTGGTATTGGTAATGACATCCAAGAAACCTTTGATCCCCTTTGGTTTTTCTTTCGGAGAGGAATCCTCAACAGGGGCAGATTCTTTTTTCTCAAACTTGAAGTTTTTTGACACTTCATAAGGATTTTCTTTGGGTTCTTCGGGTTCCTCGGGTTCTTCAGGCACGGGAGGTTCTTCCGGAGGCTGTTCGGCAGGTGTTTCCGGCTGTTCAGCGGGAGCTTCCTCTTCCTGCACTTCCTCAACAGCAGGCGGGGCTTCTTCCGTCACAGGCGGCTGTTCCGGTTCGTCAACGATTTCCTGTACAGGGGGCTGTTCCTCCTCATATGGCGGTTGGGGCTGTTCATACTGCGGCTGAGGTTGTTCATACTGTGGTTGTTGTTCCTGATAGGGAGGCTGTTGGTACTGTGGTTGATAGGGGGGCTGCATATACGGCTGCTGCGGCTGATAAGGCTGCTGATAGGGCTGAGGGGGATACGGTTCCTGTGGAGCATAGCCGTTCTGATAGGGCTGTTGGGGGGGATACTGCTGCTGCGGGGCATAGCCGTTCTGATACGGTACAGGCTGCTGATAGGGCGGCTGGTACGGATAGGGCTGCTGCGGAGCATAACCGTTCTGATACGGGTCATAGCCATACTGCTGCGTTCCGGCGGCATAGTTATCCTGATAGCCCTGGTCAAACTGTCCATAGGATTCATTCTGTTGGGGCTGACCGTATTCCGACAGAAACTCGTCCGATCCGCACACGTCACAATATTCCGCATTATCGGGCATAGACGACCCGCAGGTGGCACAAATCTTCATACAATTTCCTCCAATCATTGCTTCAAATGCTTTCCATTATTATATTATATTTTGAATATTCTTGTCAATATCTATTGCAAGAATAACACAGGAATCCCATTTTGCCTTATTCCCCCTCCATTGCTTTCAGGCGGTCGATCGTCAGCACATAACCGTCACTCCCGTAATTCAAAGCACGGTTCACACGGCTGATGGTAGCCGTACTGGCACCGGTGGTACTGACAATTTCATTGTAGATCTCGCCCTCATGGAGCATTTTGGCAACCGCATAGCGTTGTGCCATCGCCTTGATTTCCGGCACGGTACACAGGTCGTCAAAAAAAGCATAGCACTCTTCAATATTCTTTAATGTCAGGATCGCACGGAAAAGTTCATCGGTATTTTGATTTTTGATTTTCGGATTCATGATGCTCACTGTCCATTTCAAAATTTATTACGATAAAATTTTATCACAGAAAAGCATGAAAGTAAATAGATATTTCTACATAATTTACCAGAAATTGACCGTTATATCCTATCCAAACACGCTAATACTATTAACACAGACGGTAAGTCAAAAGAATTGACGGCGGCGTTGGAAGAAACTGTGCTGTACGGTGCAGAGATTCCGACCGCACCGTACAACTCAGCGGCAGACCGTTCTGTCTATCAAATCATAAAGGAGATAACGATCATGTCCAATAACTCTAACTCTCTCAACGTCCCCGAAGCAAGACAGGCGATGGAACAGTTCAAGATGGAATGTGCCAACGAAGTCGGCGTCAACCTCAAACAGGGTTACAACGGTGACCTGACCTCTCGTCAGGCAGGTTCTGTCGGCGGACAGATGGTCAAAAAAATGATCGAGGCTTATGAGAGAAGTATGTAATCTTTTAAGCTGAAAGAACCGGCTTCCAACAGGAGGCCGGTTCTATTTTTTGCCGTCAGTGCATAGGAATGCATGAACGGGGGGAGTGTATGCATGAACAGCGAGAGAGGATTCTGGAGCAGTCTGGTCGGTTTTTTTGCCGTCAGCATCATGGGCGTCATCGGGCATTTCTTGTACGGTCTTTCGGGACACAACATAGCCGTAGGACTTTTTACGCCCGTGAATGAAAGTATCTGGGAACATTTAAAGCTGCTGTTTTTTCCGTTTCTGGTCTACACGGCAGCGGAATGGCTGCGGTACGGCAGGAAAACAGAGGGATTTTTGTTTTCAAGGGCTGTGGGAGTCATGGTGGGACTGGTATTCATTCCTGTTGTTTATTTTGCATATACGGCGGTTTTCGGCAGGAATTTTGCCCCTGTGGATATGCTGTTGTTTTTCATTGCAGTGTTCCTGTCCTTTTGGGTCAGCTATCGGAGAATGCTCAGGGGATGTGACAGCACGCTTTGGCAGGATGTATCGGCAGCGGTGCTGTTAGCAGGCATCACGGCACTGTTCATCGGTCTGACATTCTTTCCCCCTGCAACGGCACTTTTTCAAAGTCCTGTTTAAAAAAGGCAGTCGGAGGATAGTCTCCGACTGCCTTTTGGTGATGCATTATGCCTTGCCAACAGAGCCGAACAGCTCCATTTTTTCTTTGACGGTAGCCTTGATGGCTTCAAAGCCCGGTGCAAGGAGTTTTCTGG
>ONUD01000128.1 GCA_900320925.1 uncultured Eubacteriales bacterium | reverse complement strand
GCTTGATGATAAGGGGCTTTTTGCAGTACTTCCGCACCGCCTTGGTAATGGCTCCTACCGACTCGCAGGACGTGCCGAACTGCACACCGCCCTCTTTCACATTCGGGCAGGAAATGTTCAGTTCTACCATATCAATCTCCGTATCGGAGAGAATCTCCACCATGCGGCAATAATCCTCCTGTGTGCTTCCCGCTACGTTGGCAATGACCACGGTATCCTGCTGTCTGAGCCACGGCAGGTCATGCCGGATAAAATGCTCTACACCGGGATTCTGCAAGCCTACGGCATTCAGCATTCCCATGGGCGTTTCGGCAATGCGGGGAGGCGGATTGCCGGGTCGTTCCCTGAGGGTCGTTCCCTTGCAGGAAATGCCGCCGAACACCGACAGCGGATAAAATTCACTGTATTCCCGTCCGAAGCCAATCGTGCCTGAAGCGGCAATGATGGGATTGCGGAAAGGTACGCCTGCAATGTTAACGCTTAAATCTGCCATCAGAATACAACCTCCTCTGCATTGAAAACAGGGCCGTCCTTGCATACGTGCTTGTAAGTCTGCCCCTTGACCGCTACGGCACATCCCAGACACGCTCCGACTCCGCAAGCCATTCTCTGTTCGAGCGATACCTGACAGGGAATCTCATATTCCTTTGCCATGGCGGCAACGCTTCTGAGCATCGGCATCGGCCCGCACGCACATATCATTTTCACCTTGCTGATATACTCTTTCAGGGGCTGTGTCACCAATCCATGGATACCATAACTGCCATCGTCCGTTGTAACAATGAACTTGCCGGCAAATTCTTCAAACTCGTCAGAAAGAATCACGGCATCTTTATTGCGGAAACCATTGATAACAAGTGCCAGCCTGCCACTCTGCCTGGCACTGTACAGCATGGGCGGTACACCGATTCCTCCGCCGATAAAAGCTGTTGGCATATCGGGGTTAATGCTAAATCCCCTGCCGAGAGGAGCAATGATGTTGATAGTTTCCCCTACTCTGGTTCGTGCAAGAAGTTCCGTTCCCTCGCCCCTGATTTCAAACACCAGACGAATGATATCGCCCTGTACATCGCATACGGAAATCGGTCGGCGGAGGGTCTTGGAAGGGACAAGCACCTGTACAAATTGTCCGGGTTTTGTGATAGCGGCAAGTGCCTGATTTCTGAGCCTGAAATCAAAAATTGTCGGGGTAAGCTGTTGTTTATACACCAGTTCACAGTCCTGTGCATCAAATTTCATGTTCATCATCCTTTACTGCTTATTTTTTCTATTGTACCACAATTCCGACCAATTTTGAAGCCATTTTTTCAAAAAGTTTGTCACAAATCGGCTGTTTTTTTCAGGTAAGCCACTGTCAGGTCAACCATCTTGCCATAGCTTTTGATACCATCGGATTGTGCATTGGATTTGAGGTAGCTGTCATTGACAGCGGCGGCAGTTTCTGCCACAGGCGTTTCAAAGGCTTTCCAGTAGTCATTGTTTGCCTGCCTGTCCCTTTGAACCGCTTCACTCATGGTATGGGAAAATGTCCAATACCGCTCGGTATCGGCTTCATAGAGAGCATTGCCTGCATAGGTCATTGCCATCATGTACCCCGAGTAGGCAAGTTCTCTGTCCCCCGAAGCAATGCAGGCGGCAAAGGCAAGAAAATTGGCATCTTCCTCATGCATGAACCCGTTCACATGGGCAAGCTCATGGCACATGGTTGACGGAAGCGTATAAGACGGCACATCTGTATTGACATTCGCCTCCCATGTGAATGGGAAATAGATTCCTGTAATGTTCAGATAGGACATTCCTCTTGACAGCATGACACCCTTTGGTGCCATATAACGGCTGTCAAGGAAGCGGTTCATGCAGTCCGCCGCCCTTGCACCGACGTTGTCCGAGAGCTTCATGACACCGTTTTCATCTTCCGGCAAATGCGTTCTCAATTCCGAAGCCTGCTCCGAAAGATACACGCACGTCCGATACAGTTCCTCCACAGAAACGGCTTTATCTTGGAGTTTCATTTTTTCTCCGGCACTGTCAGCAAAATAATTGATACCGCAGTTGGCCATGAACAGGAACAGGCAAACAGCTCCTGCACAAATGACATTCAGCACTCCTTTTCCGAATGCCCTGAAACGGTGCTGTTTGGCTGTCAGGGGCATGATGACAAGGTACAGCAATGCCCCGATCGGCACGGTCAGCACCATGATTTCCGCCAGTGAAAACGGCAGAATGCCTGTCAGATGGTTGCCAAGCCACGAGAGAGGACTGTAAATATCCTCTCTGTACCACTCCGCAAAACCGTCCGCATACCTTGCCAGAACCGACAGTACCCCTGCCAGCGGGAACAACATCAACAGCCAGAATCTGACGGAACGTATCCATTTTTTCATCTTTCAGTACTCCTTGCTATTTCTTTCATCGGGCAAAGCAGCCTTTCCCCACACATTCATTGTACATTGATTTTATCACGGTGTGACGGACAATGCAATCCGCTTTTTCTGCCTGCATTTCCAAAAATATTTGATTGCAAAACAGCAGGGTTTTTAATATTATGGAATGGAGAAGTTCTTTCTTTAATTTCTGCCATGCTGGAGTGAGTCTATGATGAATATTGAACAAATCGACAATACAAGGATACTGATTTCTCTTTGTGACAAGGATCTGGAACATTATCGTGTGACCTTTGAAAATTTGAGCCTTTCCGAAAGCCACTCAAGAACCGTGCTGAAAGAATTGATGTACCATGCTTCCGTCAAAACGGGCATGGATCTGAAAGACAAAAAAGTTCTCATTGAAGCATTGAAATATGAACACGGCTGTCTGCTGTTGCTGACAGTTTCGGAGCGTTGCCGCAAGAGAAAAGTCTATCGGGTCAAATATTATCATGACTCCTCTGTTTTTTCATTTGCCAATGCGGAAAACTTTTTATCGTGTATTAACGCACTCTATCATATGCCGTTTGAACCGTACAGCAGTTCCGCCTTTTTATATGAGCAAATGTATTATCTTGTCCTCAGGACTCCCTCCCCCCTCAAAGCCAACTATATCCATACCATTCGGGAATTTTGCACCCCCTCCCGCCATGGGACACTGTTTGCCGCCTTCCTCCAAGAGCATGGCACCCCCTTGCAGCTCCACCATGCCATCCGTACCATCGGCAAAAATCTTTCCTGAACAAAATTGATAAAAAAAGCTTGACAAACGAAAAATTTTGGTGTATTATATAGGTGGCTCGAGAATAGGGCTGTGCAGAAACGATATTGCACATCAGTTTGATTATTCCTTTTCTTTCCTTTTTCCTTTTTTCTTTTTATTCCTTTGAGTAAATGCGTGAGGTGAGAGCCTTACGCATTTGCTTTTGTCGGGGAGGTGATACCATGAACAAACTGACAGCGTTCCTTTTGGCAACAACAAGCTTTTTGGCAGGAGTGATCGCAGGCTTTCTGCTCTCCCCCGTGAAGCACGGAATCAATATCGGCAATAATAACAAAATCGGCAGACAGGAAGAGGACTGGGACTGGCACGATACGGATGACGAGGAAGAAGAACTGGAGTTTTAGGAGGCAGGTACAATGAATGAGATCCTCAAGGCGATGACAGAAAGACGCAGTACAAGAAGCTACCGTTCGGAAATGATCCCAAAAGCCATTCTGGACAGCATCATACAGGCAGGACTGTATGCGGCAAGCGGGAGAAACTTCCAGTCGCCTGTCATCATTGCCGTGACTGACAAAACGGTACGTGACAGACTTTCGGAAATGAACCGGAAGATTGGCGGCTGGCAGGAGGGATTTGATCCGTTTTACAATGCCCCCGCAGTGCTGGTCGTACTGGCAGACAAAACAAAACCCACGTATGTGTATGACGGCAGCCTTGTCATGGGCAACCTGATGCTGGCAGCCCATGCCATGGGACTGGGAAGCTGCTGGATACACCGTGCCAAAGAGGAGTTTGACAGTGACGAGGGCAAAGAACTGCTCCGCTCGCTGGGCATCGAGGGCGACTATGAGGGAATCGGACACTGTATTATCGGCTATCCCGCCGGTGAGCTGTCCTCCGCTCCGCCAAGGCATGAAAACAGAATTTTCTTTGTATGACGGGACAGGGGACTTGTCAAAAAAGCGGCTCGCCGACGGAATCAGCGAGCCGCTTTGATAGGAAAAAGGCGTAATGCATTTTGGTACATGATTTTGTCATATTCTTCAGGTGTCACCATGCTGCGGAACTCATGGAAATAGGACTGATAGAGAGAACGGTCACCGTTCCGATTGCACCGATAGGTATCCCGTCCGTCAATGGGATTGTCACTGCCAAAAAGGAGCTTGTCCGCTCCTGCACGCCTGACCAATTGCAAGGCACTGCTGACAGGCACCCATGTGGTGTCACCATAGAGATTGGGAAGCTGTGCAATGAGGTCAATCGCTTCCTGATTGTCGGTACCGAGTCCCATATGCACCATGACAAAGTTGGTGTGGGGGTACTTTTTGGCAACTCTGTAGACACGGATACATTCCGCTGCCTCACACCCACCCGTATGCACTACCACCGGCAGATGATAATGGGCAGCCAGCTCCACGAATGCTTCCGAACGCTTGTCATCAAAAGGGGTATTAGAATGATAGGGATGGAACTTGACAGCCGTGATATACTGCCTGTTACGGGTTATCATATCATACAAAGCCGTATCTGCTGTTTCATGGTGGGGACGCACCCATACTGCCGCACTGATTTGCTGAGGGTACTGCCTGGCAAAGTCAAGCACCTCCTGCAAACACTCCGTCTGGGAATGCAGGTACG
The DNA here is from genome assembly GCA_900320925.1 of uncultured Eubacteriales bacterium. Taxonomy (GTDB): domain Bacteria; phylum Bacillota; class Clostridia; order Oscillospirales; family Acutalibacteraceae; genus UBA1213. Next base: position 2,693 of record ONUD01000128.1, on the reverse strand, counting down.
GTTCCGGCACAGGACGAAGCTGATGGTCAAACTCTGCGGCATTCAGGCAGGAAACAACACTATGGTCAATGCCGTACTGCCGCATGGAGTAGAGAACTTCTTCCTTTGTGAGGTGAAAATTGAGCATATGGCCGATATGAACATGGGTATCAATGATCACAATGCAGCACCTACTTTTCGGAAATCAAATGGTTCAGTTCCTCTAAAAAGGAATGGATATCTTTGAATTGCTTATAAACGGAAGCAAACCGCACATAGGCCACTTCATCTACATCTTTAAGGACTTCCAGCGTGTATTCTCCAATGACACGGGAGGGGATTTCCTTCTCAAAGCTGCGTCCGATCATCGCTTCCACACGATCCACCACATTCTCCATCTGCTCAGTGGAGATGTCACGCTTTTCACAGGCACGGCGAATCCCTTTGGCAAGCTTTTCACGATGATAGGGCTCTCTGCCCCTGTCACGCTTGATGACCATCATCGGGGTCGTTTCCACCCCTTCATAGGTGGTAAACCGCCGAAAACATCGCAGACATTCTCGGCGTCTCCTGATTTGTTCCCGGTCATCCGTCGGACGGGAATCCACGACCCTGCTTTCCTCCCAGCCGCAATAGGGACATTTCATGCACTGACACTCCTTACTCGTAAAAATTCATACGCTTTGACCAGTTCCTCTGTCTGATGGAAATTGGAACGGTAAACCTCTATCATGACATCACCGTCAAATTCTGTCTGACGCACGACACGGAAAAAGCTCTCATAATCAAAGCAGCCCTCCCCGGGCAAAACACACTGTCCGTCATCAGAAAAATCATTCAAATGGATATGCCGCAGGTGAGAACCCATGGCCTTCACCATATCACAGGGATCAATCCCGCTGCGTCTTGCCTGCTTGATATCACAGACAAATCCTGCACTTTCCGGAATGGTACGAATCATCTCCCTGATAAAATCCAAATGATTGCTGCGGAAGAGATGGACATTTTCCTGCAAAAGCCGTACCCCGTATCGGCCGGCCGCTTCCTGAAGAATCTCAAAACGACGGCAGTATTCTTGATTGGAAAGGGAGGACGGATAGGCAGTCGTCAAACCATGCAGGATTACTTTCTTGGCACCAAGGTGCCGAGCCGTCCCGAAATACTGTTCATACAGCTTCACACCATCCCAAAACCGCCGTTCATACCCCGAAAACAGCAGAAAAGATTCAAACGCCGATGTAAACGGGTGAATAGACACCACTTTTGCATGATACGGCTCCAGCATCGCCAGCAGGGAATCCAAGTACCCTGTTTCCAGCTCCGAAAAGGTATTGAAAAAGATCTCAAAACAGCGAAACCCTGCCTTGCACAAGACCCTGAGACAATCCTCTGTCAGCATAGGATACAGACAGCCTGTCGAAATACCAATATTCATCGCACCCACCGACCCATCCTATACGACCCTGCCATCAAGCACTGCTTGCAGATACTGCCCGTACTGGTTCTGAGTCAATTCTCCCGATATTCTCAACACATCATCCCTTGTGATCCAGCCGTTGCAATAGGCGATCTCTTCCAGACAGGCAATTTTCCGATGATGGCAATGCTCTGCCGTTCGGACAAACTCGGCTGCTTCGGCAAGACTGTCATGTGTCCCCATGTCAATCCATGTAATATCTTCACTGAGAATCTCGACATGCAACGCTTGTTTCTCCAAATACATCCTGTTCAAATCGGTAATCTCCAGTTCTCCTCTTGCCGAGGGCTGGAGAGTTTTGGCATATTCCACAACGTGGTTATCATAAACATATAAGCCCGTTACCCCATAATGACTTTTGGGACAGGACGGCTTTTCTTCAATGGACAAGGCTCTCCCCTCTCCATCTACTTCAATAATGCCGTATCTTTTGGGATCATGGACAGGATAGGCAAAAATCGTTGCTCCTTTTCCTCTGTCAGCATTGTCAGCCGCTTTCTTCAAACACTGCTTGACTCCCCTGCCTGCAAAGAGATTATCCCCCAGTACCATTGCCACACTGCCTTTGCCAATAAATTCCGCACCAATGACAAATGCCTGTGCCAATCCATCAGGAAAATCCTGGACAGCATAGGAAAACTCCACACCAAACCGTTGACCGTCACCCAACAAACTTTCAAATCTTGGTGTATCCTGCGGCGTAGAGATAATCAGGATCTCACGAAGCCCTGCCTCCATCAAAACCGACAGAGGGTAATAAATCATCGGTTTATCATAAATCGGCAAAAGCTGCTTGGAAGTCACTTTAGTCAGTGGATACAAGCGTGTCCCTGAACCGCCTGCCAATACAATCCCTTTCACTGCCTGCCACCTCACACAAATCGTCTAAAAACTTTCTACTACAGAATATATTCTATTATATTTTACCAAAATTGTCAATAGCACACCTACAAAAAAATAGGGCAACCGTCTGATATGAACCAATTTGTTCTATATGTTTGAGAATTTTTGCATTTTCCAAATGAATTGCATAATTTTCTTACCAAATAAGCACAAAAAAAGGCTGTACCATAATGATACAGTCTTTCATTTGGTGCGAGTGACGGGACTTGAACCCGTACGTCGTGAAACACACGCCCCTCAAACGTGCCTGTCTGCCAGTTCCAGCACACTCGCTTGTGTCGGTCAACGTATAATATTATAGCTTGCTTTTCCGGATTTGTCAAGTATTTTTTTG
>ONUD01000205.1 GCA_900320925.1 uncultured Eubacteriales bacterium | reverse complement strand
TGACCGATATATTTTCTCGATGAAACGCATGGCAAGGGGAAACTCTATTGCCGCCACGCTCCCTCCGTCAAAAACCGCTGTAACTTCATTGAATGAGATATTTTCTCTCTGTTTTCAAAATAATTTGCTATTATCACTTAATTTATACGGTTTTTGCCACCTCCCTCACGGAGGGAGGCTTATCTGCTGCTTACCAATTTGAAAGAAATTTTTTGGAAGCGATAAAGTAACTCAAGCCTCCCTCCGTGAGGGAGGTGGCAAAAGCTGGTAAATTAGCTACCAAAGTGTAATATGTTGCTGGATGAAAATGAATTGGTTGAAATAAATGAAGTGGTTCAGCTTTTGACGGAGGGAGCGTGGCGGCAAGGAAGTTTCCATTACAATGTCAAACATCGGGCAAACGTCCCCGTTGATACATCATTCTTCATTAGAAAATTGATTTCCGTGAAAAGAGAAAAAATTGACTTTACGAAAGATACAGAGTGTGGTATAATCATTGGTTGAAACAGGGGTGAAACAATGCTGAAAGAGGGAGAAAAATGGGAACCGCTGGGAAACGGCATCAAAGTGATTGTATCGGAGGAACATAAATTCTGGACGGATACGGTACTGCTTGCTGATTTTGCCAAGCCCAAGAAAAGTGATAAAGCGTGTGATTTAGGTGCGGGGTGCGGAGCAATACCGCTGATATGGAGCAGAGAGGGTGTGCCAAAGAGTGTGACAGCCGTGGAAATACAGGAAAATGCGTGTGAAATGCTCAACAGGAGTATTGCACTGAACGGTCTGGCACATATCACGGTGTTGCATACGGATTTGAGGGAACTGGACGGAAAAGTGCAGTATGCCACTTATGATGTCGTTGTCTGCAATCCCCCTTACAAGGCGGCGGGGACGGGCATTGTGAACCCTGATGCGTCCCACAAAATTGCAAGGCACGAATGTGAATGTACCATGGAGGATATTGCTCATGCGGCGGCAAAACTGCTGAATTTTTCAGGGAGATTCTGTTTGTGCCAGCGTCCCGAACGGCTGAGTGATGTCATCACCGCCATGCGGCAGTGCCATATTGAGCCGAAGCGTCTGCGGTTCGTACAGCAGCGTCCTGACAAGCCGCCAAAGTTATTTTTGATTGAGGGCAGGAGGGGCGGCAAACCCAATGGGCTGACCGTAGAGCCTGTGCTGATGATTGAAAAGGAGGGCGGTGCATTTTCGGACGAAATGATGCAAATATACGGAGCATACAAGGAAGGATATTTATGAGCGGAAAGCTGTTTGTCGTGGGGACACCCATTGGCAATTTATCGGATTTTTCTCCCCGTGCCATCGAAACACTGAAAGAAGTGGACTTTATTGCGGCAGAGGATACAAGAGTGACCATCAAACTTCTGAACAAATTTGAGATTCATACCCCCATGGTGAGCTATCATAAATTCAGTACATCGGACAAGGAAAATGAAATTTGCGACAGAATCGAACAGGGGGAAAATTGTGCCATTGTCACAGATGCAGGAATGCCGTGTATCTCCGACCCCGGAGAACTGTTGGTACGGCAGTGTGCCGAGCGTGGCATTACCGTGTGTACCGTACCGGGAGCAACGGCACTGGCTTCTGCACTGGCTATCTCAGGACTGCCCACAGGACGGTTTGCCTTTGAGGGGTTCCTGAGCGTGAACAAGCCGAGCAGACGGGAGCATTTGCTTGCTGTGAAGGACGAAGAACGCACCATGATTTTTTATGAAGCACCGCATAAATTGCCCGCTACACTGAAAGATATGTATGAAATGTTCGGCAACAGGAAGATCGCCATTGTGCGGGAACTGACCAAGGTGCATGAGGAAGTGATACGCACGACCTTGCAGGAAGCCGCCGAAACCTATGCTGACGGGGAACTCAAGGGAGAAATCGTGCTGGTTATCGAGGGTGCAAAGCATGAGGAAAAGGAAATGACACTATCCTATGCCGTGGCATTAGCACAGGAGTTGTGTGAGAAGGGACTGTCCCTGTCGGAGAGTGCCAAGGAAGCCGCCAAGCTGACAGGCTTTAAAAAAGGCGATATTTATAAAGAGTTGATTTAGGAGCGTTGAATATGGATGTGATATTGGCATCGGCATCACCGAGAAGAAAAGAATTGATGGCAAGGATTTGCAAGGACTTCAAGGTAATCCCGTCAAGAATGAAAGAAACCGTCCCTGCCGAAGTGGGGGCAGACAATTATGCCCAGCACCTGGCAGAAATGAAAGCGGAGTCTGTGGCAAAAAACTACCGCAAGGCACTGGTTATCGGCTGTGATACCTGCGTGATTGCAGACGGAGCCGTACTCAACAAGCCTCGCTCTACGGGGGAAGCCAGAGATATGATGAATCTGCTGTCGGGTCATGTGCATCGGGTGATTACAGGGTGCAGTCTGTTTTTCATGGGAAAGCACCACACCTTTTCAGAGGTGACGGAGGTGGAGTTTTATCCGTTGGAAGAGGAGGAAATCGAAAGATATGTAGAAACGCCCGAACCCTATGATAAAGCAGGCGGTTATGGAATCCAAGGGGAAGCGGCTCTCTTTATCAAGGGCATTAAAGGAGATTACTACAATGTGGTAGGTTTGCCCATTGCCCGCCTGAAACGGGAAATTGCCGAGTTTCTTGACCAGGATTTCAGCGTTGATTCTGACCAGCCTGCGGAGAAGAGGGGCAAAAAGAAAAAAAGATAAATATCTCCTGCCTTCCGAACATATATTGAAAAAGAATGTTGGGGAGGTGCGGCATGAAAGTATTCAGAAAATTGTGCATGATATTGGCATTGGTTATGGCAGTGCCGGCAGTCACGGCAGGAGCCTTGTCGGACGGGGAGATAACGGCACCGTCTGCGGTTCTGATGGATGCCAAAACAGGGCGTGTGCTGTATGAAAAGAATGCCCATGAAGTACGGGCGTGTGCCTCTATCACCAAGGTCATGACACTGACACTGGTGATGGAAGCTCTTGACAGCAAAAAAATTGCCTGGACGGACACCGTGACCGCTTCCGAACACGCCGCTTCCATGGGCGGTTCGGATATCTGGCTGGAACCGGGGGAAACCATGACCGTTGATGAAATGGTGAAAGCCACCGTTGTTGCCAGTGCCAATGATGCGGCTGTGGCATTGGCGGAGCATATCAGCGGTACCGAAGATGCGTTTGTGGCGGAAATGAACAAAAAAGCCAAGGCTTTAGGCATGAAAGAAACCGTGTTCAAGAACTGCAACGGTCTGGACGAAGAGGGTCATGTAACAAGTGCCTATGACGTGGCGGTCATGTCAAGGGAACTGATTAAGCACCCAAAAATCTATGAATACAGCGGGATATGGATGGATCACCTCCGTGACGGCAAAACACAGCTGGTCAATACCAACAAGCTTCTGAAAACTTACAGCGGCATTACAGGGCTGAAAACAGGCACGACCTCTCAGGCAGGCAGTTGTGTCAGTGCCACTGCCGAACGGGACGGGCTGAGTCTGATTGCGGTGGTACTCGGCAGCAAAACGGGCAAGGAACGCTTTACGGATGCTGCCAAACTGCTGGATTACGGTTTTGCCAACTACGGAATGTACACCCCTGCCGTTCCCAAGGGGGCTGTGACGGAAATTGCCGTGACCAACGGCATGACCGACAAGGTGAAAACTGCCGTGAAAATTGACAAAGCCTTTCTCATTCAAAAAGGCACAGAGGACAAGATTACAACGCATATCATTCTGCCAAAGGAAACGGAAGCACCCGTTCAAAAAGGAGCTATGCTTGGCAAAGTCATTTATAAAAGCGGCGGTACGCAAGTGGCGGAATATCCCATTACGGCAGCCGATTCTGTGGAAGAAATACGCTTTGGCGATATATTCACGCTTCTGCTCCGCTGTCTTGTCGGAAAAACTGCTTTACAGGAGTAGAAAAGTGTGCTATAATCAATCTATTGATATATCGGAAGGAGAAAGTTTATGGAACAGTATAAACAGGAGTTTATTGAATTTATGGTGGACTGTCAGGTACTGAAATTCGGTGATTTCGTTACAAAAAGCGGACGCAAAACACCGTTTTTTGTCAACACGGGCTTCTACCGTACAGGAACCCAGCTCAGACGTTTGGGACAGTACTATGCTGAAGCCATTCATCAGGCATTTGGTCTGGATTTTGACGTGCTGTTTGGCCCCGCCTATAAAGGAATCCCGCTTTCGGTGGCGGCTACCATTGCCGTGAGTGAAAAGTACGGCAAGGAGATTCGTTACTGCTCGAACCGCAAGGAAATCAAAGACCATGGTGACAAAGGGATCCTGCTGGGAAGCCCCATCAATGACGGTGACAAGGTGGTGATTATCGAGGACGTGACCACCGCAGGCACTTCCATTGAGGAAACACTGCCCATTATCAAAGCACAGGGCAATGTGGAAACAGTCGGTCTGGTGGTGTCAGTAGACAGAATGGAACGTGGCAAGGGAGAAAAAAGTGCCTTGTCCGAAATCGAGGAAACATATGGTCTGAAAACCACCGCCATCGTGACCATGGCAGAGGTGATCGAACACCTTTACAATAGGGAGTACAAAGGGAAAATCATCATTGACGATGCCCTCAAGGCAGCCATTGATGCCTATTATGCACAATACGGCGTGAAAGCCTGAATATGAAAAGGGGAGCTTGCAGACAGGCTGAGAGGAAGGTATGCCCTTCGACCCGTGACCTGATTTGGATAATGCCAACGTAGGGAATCTCAAACCGAGAGACTTCCAAGCAGGGAGTCTCTTTCTTAATAAGAGTGGAGTTGTTCTCCGATGGAGGGAGGAAGGTGCAATGGTGACAATTAACGGCAATGCCGTCCATGCAACAGGCAAGACAGTACAGCAATATCTGGAAGAAAACAACTATTCTTTGACCCGTGTGGCAGTGGAACTGAATGGAGAAATTGTGCCGAAAACCAACTATGCCGAAACCGTTTTGAAAGACGGTGATACGGTGGAAGTAGTCGGCTTTGTAGGAGGAGGCTGACAGAGTGCTGAACGAAGAACAGGCGAAAAGATATGTACGGCATTTCGTCTTGAAAGAAATCGGTGTGCAGGGACAAAAAAAATTGCTGAATGCCAAGGTGCTGGTGATAGGAGCAGGGGGGCTTGGCTCACCTGCTGTAATGTATCTGGCGGCGGCAGGTGTGGGAACGCTCGGCATTGCTGACTATGACAGTGTAGATGTGTCCAACCTGCAAAGGCAAATTATCCATACGACTGACCGTGTGGGCATGAAAAAGACCCTTTCGGCTCGTCAGGCGGCTTTGGCAATCAATCCCGATATGACCGTTCATGTGCATGATACATGGCTGACCCCTGAGAATATCATGGACATCATTGGTGACTATGATTTTATACTGGACTGCACAGACCGTTTTGAAACAAAATTTCTTATCAATGATGCGTGTGTGCTGGCAGGGAAGCCGTATTCTCATGCAGGGGTGTTGGGATGGGGAGGACAGGCAATGACCTATGTACCGAAAAAAGCCCCTTGCTTGCGGTGTTTGCTGGGGGAGGTGCCGCACCATGCACAAACGTGCAGGGAAGCCGGTGTTTTAGGAGCAGCCGTGGGGGTGCTGGGCAGTATACAGGCAATGGAAGCCGTTAAATATCTTTTGGGACAGGGAGAGCTTCTTTGTGGAAAAGTATTGACATTTGACGGTCTTTCGATGAATATGCGTGTCCACAACATGACGGCTGACCCGCAGTGTGCCGTCTGCGGAAAAGACCCTGTCATTCGGAATCTGTATGACAGCAGGGAGGATTATGAAATCGAGCCCTGCGAAAAGAAAGGCGATGACCGGTGATGGAACAGATAGGAATAACGGAATATCGGAAAGAGAAAACAGATATATTGATTGACCTGAGAGATAAGCGGCTGTATTCTTTCGGTACACTGGAGGGGGCTGTCAATATACCAATGGATGCCGTTCACGAGTTGTATGCTCTGCCGAAAGACAAACGAATTGTATTGTTTTGCCAATCGGGAGATTACAGTCGGGAAGTGGCAGAACTGCTGTCAGATAACGGATACCATGTCCTGAATCTGACAGGAGGTTATCGTAAGGTTATTTTAGAAAAAGGGTGACAATCATGCAAAAAGAGGATCAACTGGTTCTGGGAAACAAAACATTCCAGTCAAGATTTATACTGGGTTCGGGCAAATATTCACTTTCCCTGATTGAAGCGGCTGTCAGAGATGCAGGAGCGGAAATCATTACACTGGCAGTAAGAAGAGCCAATACGAAAGAACATGAAAATATTTTGGACTATATTCCAAAGGGCGTGACCCTGCTGCCGAATACATCGGGAGCAAGAAATGCCGAGGAAGCTGTCAGAATTGCAAGGCTTGCCCGTGAACTGGGGTGCGGTGATTTTGTAAAAGTGGAGATTATGCGGGATTCCAAGTATCTCCTGCCCGACAACCATGAAACGGTGAAAGCAACCGAAATGCTGGCAAAAGACGGCTTTGTGGTACTGCCGTATATGTATCCTGACCTGTATGCGGCAAGAGATTTGGTCAATGCAGGGGCGGCGGCTGTCATGCCGCTGGCTTCTCCCATCGGCTCCAACAAAGGACTGGCTACCAAGGAATTTATACAGATTCTGATTGATGAAATCGACCTGCCCGTGATTGTGGACGCAGGAATCGGCAGACCGTCACAGGCTTGTGAAGCGATGGAAATGGGAGCGGCGGCGATTATGGCCAATACGGCTCTTGCTACGGCAGGGGATTTGACACTGATGGCATCGGCTTTCAAGGACGCGATTGCCGCCGGCAGAAAAGCCTATCTTGCCAAGCCCGGCAGGGTACTGACAAGAGGCGGTTCTGCCTCAGACCCGCTGACGGGTTTCTTGAGGGATTGAGGTGCAGAGGATGGAAAATCGTTTTTTTGTAGACAGTGATAAGCTATCGCCTGCCGCCATCGAGAAAAAGCACCGTCTGGAACATGACCCGTCCTCCCGTACCGACCATATGGCCTATATGGAGGGGATGGAGGTGATTCATTCCGATATTTATGCAAAAGTCATCTCACAGATGAAAGCCTATGATAGCGGGCAGTATACCGCTAAAGACGTACTGGCAGCGTTGGAACATGAAACGTGCAGTGTGGAGGATTTCAAGGCACTGCTGTCACCTGCCGCCGAACCGTATCTGGAGCGTATGGCACAAAGAGCCAAAATCGAAACAGGCAAGCATTTCGGGAATACGGTCTATCTGTTCACACCGCTGTATATTGCCAATTACTGCGAAAATTACTGCGTGTACTGCGGCTTCAACTGCTACAATGATATTCAGCGGATGAAGCTGAACAGGGAGCAGATTGACCATGAAATGAAAGTCATTGCCGATTCTGGCATGGAGGAAATTTTACTGCTGACAGGCGAGAGTCGTTCCAAAAGCAGTGTGGAATACATCGGGGAAGCCTGTAAGCTGGCAAGAAAGTATTTTCGTATGGTGGGACTGGAGATTTATCCGGTCAATACCGAAGAATACCGTTATCTGCACGAGTGCGGAGCGGATTATGTCACGGTGTTTCAGGAAACGTATGACAGTGACAAATATGAAACACTGCACCTGTTGGGGCATAAACGTGTATTTCCCTATCGGTTCGATGCACAGGAACGTGCTTTGATGGGCGGCATGAGAGGGGCAGGCTTTTCGGCACTGCTGGGACTGTCGGATTTCCGCAGGGACGCTCTGGCAAGTGCCTTGCACGTGTACTATTTGCAGAGAAAATATCCTCATGCGGAGATGTCACTGTCCTGTCCGCGATTAAGACCGATTATCAATAATGACAAAATCAATCCGCTGGACGTGCATGAAAAACAGCTTTGTCAGGTACTGTGTGCGTATCGTATTTTCCTGCCGTTTGTAGGCATTACCGTGTCATCAAGGGAGAGTGAGAGCTTCCGCAACGGGATTGTCAGGATTGCCGCTACCAAGATTTCCGCAGGGGTTTCCACGGGAATCGGCGACCATGAGGAAAAATACAGCGGAAAGGAGTCGGACGGGACAAAGGGCGATGAACAGTTTGAAATCAGCGATGCCAGAAGTTTTGGAGAGATGTACCGTGATATGGCCGCAGAGGGCTTGCAGCCCGTCCTGAATGACTATCTGTATGTGTAAGCTGATTTGCGTGACCAACAGGAAGCTGTGCGGCGATTTTTTAGGGCAGGTGGCAAACATTGCGGCAGCCCGTCCTGACAGAATCATTTTACGGGAAAAAGATTTGGAAGAAGACGCTTATCGGAAGTTGGCAGAAGAGGTTTTGAGAATTACGCCCTGCACCCTGCATTGTTATGCCCGCACAGCCATGCAGCTTGGTGTCAGGGAAATTCATTTGCCGCTGCCCGTTTTCAGGGAAATGCAGGAACGGCAGTATTTTGATACTATAGGCGTGTCCTGCCACAGTGCGGCAGAGGCACGGGAGGCACAAAGGCTGGGAGCCTCCTATATCATCGCAGGGCATATCTTTGCCACCGACTGCAAAAAGGGACTGCCGCCAAGAGGAACAGCGTTTCTGAAAGAGATAAAAGCAAGTGTGGATATTCCCGTTTATGCCATCGGCGGTATCACAGAGAACAATGCCGCAGAGGTCATTGCCGCAGGAGCAGATGGAATTTGCTTGATGAGCGGTTTCATGCAGAGCAGGGAGCCTGACACACTGATAAAGAAATGGAGAGAATTATTGCAATGAGAAATTATAAAACACAGATGGAAGCTGCCAAAAAGGGGATTATCACACCCGAAATGAAAATCGTCGCGGAAAAGGAGTATACCACTCCCGAAAAGGTCATGGAAGCCGTTGCCAAGGGAGAAGTGGCCATTCCCTGCAATGTCAATCATACATCTATTTCTCCTGAGGGAATCGGTGCCGGCATGAGAACCAAAATCAATGTCAATCTGGGCATTTCGGGAGACTGCAAGGATTATGCCGTGGAAATGCAGAAGGTGGACATGGCACTGCAATTCGGTGCGGAAGCCATCATGGATTTGAGCAACTATGGCAAAACCAATACGTTCCGTCAGGAGCTGATTAAAAAATCCCCTGCCATGATTGGTACCGTACCGATGTATGATGCCATCGGCTATTTAGAAAAGGATTTGCTGGAAATTACAGCGGAGGATTTTCTGAAAGTCGTGCGTGCCCATGCGGAGGAGGGCGTGGACTTTATGACGATTCATGCCGGCATCAACCGCCGTGCCGTGGAAGCGTTCATGCGTGACAAGAGAAAGATGAATATTGTATCCAGAGGCGGTTCCCTGTTGTTTGCATGGATGATGATGACGGGCAATGAAAATCCGTTTTATGAGCATTATGACGAAGTGCTGGATATACTGGAAGAATATGATGTCACGATTAGTTTGGGGGATGCCCTGCGTCCGGGGTGCATTGATGATGCTACCGATTCCGGACAGATTGCCGAACTGATCGAGCTGGGGGCACTCACCGAACGGGCATGGGCAAGGAATGTACAGGTCATGGTAGAGGGACCCGGACATATGGCAATGAATGAAATTGCCGCCAATATGACCCTGCAAAAGCGTATTTGTCACAATGCACCGTTTTATGTACTCGGTCCATTGGTCACGGATATTTTTCCGGGCTATGACCATATCACTTCTGCTATCGGCGGTG
>ONUD01000141.1 GCA_900320925.1 uncultured Eubacteriales bacterium | reverse complement strand
GTTCTTTCATGTGATTACCACCTTTACTGATTTCTCAAGTCAACGATTCGTTTGGCCTTGCCCTGGAAGCGTTCAATGGTCTTGGGAGCGACCAGTGTCACTTTGGTTCTCAGACCGAGAATGGACTGCATTTTGGATTCGATAAACTTTTTCAGGTCACTGAGCCGCTGGTAGTTTTCCAGAAGTGCCACATTTTCCAGTTCCACCTTGATTTCAAGGCTGTCCCTGAAATTCTCACGGGTAATGATGAGCATATAGTGCGGTGCAATATCCTTGATATTGATGAGGATATTTTCGATTTGCGTCGGGAAAACATTGACGCCCTTGATAATCAACATATCATCGGTTCTGCCCATGGTTTTGGCCATTCTGGCATGGGTTCTGCCGCAGGAGCAGGGTTCATAAGTGATTTTAGTAATATCCTTGGTTCTGTAGCGGAGTACAGGCATTCCTCTTCTTGTGAGGGTCGTGATAACGAGTTCACCGACTTCTCCTTCGCCGAGACGTTCGCCGGTATCGGTGTTGATGATTTCGGGGAGGAAGTGATCCTCGGCAAAGTGCATTCCGTTTCTTGCCTCGCAGTCGCCCGATACACCCGGCCCGCCCAACTCGGTCATGCCGTAGTTGTCGGACACACGGATATTGAAGTTGGATTCGATTTGGGAACGCATGGCGGGTGTGCAGGGTTCAGAGCCGAGAATGCCCAGCCGCAGGGAATAATCTGACAGCGGATAACCGGCTTCCTTGGCGGCTTCCGACAGGTACAGGGCATAGGAAGGGGTTGCTACCAGACCCGTAACACCATAGTCACGCATCATCATGAGCTGTTTTTCGGTGTTGCCGGAAGAAGCGGGGATGACGGTTGCACCGATGTTTTCCATGCCGTAGTGCAGTCCCAAAGCACCTGTGAACATACCATAGCCGAAGCTGATCTGAATAATATCCTCGGAGGTCACACCGCCTGCTACGGCAACACGGGCGACTAAATCTGCCCAGATTTTGATATCCTCTTTGGTGTAGACGCCGACAGTCGGCTTGCCCGTTGTACCCGAAGACGCATGGATACGGATAATGTCCTTCATGGGGGCAGCCATCATGCCAAAGGGGTAGTTGTCACGGAAGTCGTCTTTGGTAGTGAAGGGGATATAGGCAATGTCGGACAGTGCTTTGATTTTAGAGCCGTCACCGACACCTGCCTCATCAAGACGCTGATGGTACAGCGGTACATGGTCGTAACAGTACTTGACGGTTTCTTTCAGCCGTTCCAGCTGGATTTTTTCAATTTCCGCTCTGGGGAGCGTTTCAATGTCTTTCTGAAACATCATACATTAATCATTTCCTTTTTTTAGAATTTTTCTTGGGAGCTTCCTGCACGGGGGCAGGTTCTTCTCCGCTGATGGCCTGTTTATAGGATACCGTAACTTTCTTGTTATAGCAAGCGAAGATTTTTTCCACTCTGTCGGTATCCTTGGCTGGAGCGATTCCTGCAATGATAGGCGTGATGATGATACCGAGCAGCATGGCCAGCATACCGGCATTGATGGGAGAACGGAAGTACTCCAGTACCGGATTGTCAAAGGTAATGCCTGACAGGTTGCAGATAAAGGAAGCACCCGAAATGCCGATACCGAGGACAAAGTTGACCCATACGGCGATTTTCGGCACTCTCTTCATATAAAGACCGTACATGAACGGTGCCAGGAATGCACCTGCCAAAGCACCCCATGAAACACCCATCATCTGTGAGATGAACATAACAGGAGAACTTGCCTGTACGATGGCAATGACGGCTGATATGGCAATGAAGAATACAATGAAGATTCTCATAAAGAGAACTTTTTTCTTTTCTGTCATGGCTTTTTTGGAGCAGAATACAGGGTCAATGAAGTCCATGGTCAGAACGGAACTGGAGGTCAGCACCAGACTGGACAGGGTACTCATGGAAGCCGAAAGTACCAGTATGACCACAATGCCGATGAGTACGGGAGAGAGGTTCTCCAGCATCTGCGGAATCACGGCATCATAGCCACCCTCCGGTTTCACGCCGTCGGCACTCATTGTGCCGAACAGTCTGCCGAAGCCGCCGAGGAAATAGCATCCGCCAGCCACAATAATGGCAAATATTGTGGAAACAATCGTACCGGTGCTGATGGATTTTTCGGACTTGATGGCATAGAATTTCTGTACCATTTGCGGAAGTCCCCATGTACCGAGGGAGGTCAGAATGACCACACCGATCAGTCCGAAAACGTCAGGGCCAAAGAAAGAGGTATAGACTCCCTGAAATTCTCTGCCGCCGGCGGTGGTGGCACTTTGTTGGGACAGCAGGGCAATGGTTTCGGTCAGACCTCCGTTGATCCGCATGACAGCGGCAATGACGGCAATAATGCCTGCGAGCATGATGATACCCTGAATGAAGTCATTGATAGCGGTAGCCATGTAGCCGCCAAGCACGACATACACACCTGTCAGCACTGCCATCGCAATGACACAGTAAGCATAGGGAATGCCGAACGCCATTTCAAACAGTCTGGAAAGACCATTGTACAGAGAAGCCGTGTAGGGAATCAGGAAGATGAAGATAATCACGGCAGAAGCAATTTTCAGTGCATTGGAGTGGTAGCGTTTGGCAAAGAAATCGGGCATGGTGGCAGAATCAAGGTGCTGTGTCATGACACGGGTACGTCTGCCGAGGATGTTCCATGCCAGCAGGGAGCCGATGAAAGCATTGCCCAGACCGATCCACGTGGAAGCCAGTCCGAACCGCCAGCCGAACTGACCGGCATAGCCGACAAAGATGACGGCTGAAAAATACGAGGTGCCGAATGCAAAGGCTGTCAGCCAGGGACCTACCGAGCGGTTGCCAAGGACAAAGCCGTTGACATCGGTTGCCTGCTTGCGGCAGTAGATACCGACTCCGATCATCACAGCAAAGAAGATGACCAGAAATAGGATTTTGATGAACATATCCATTTTTGTTTCCTCCATTTTAATTCTTTTTTGGAAATATTTTTAAAATAATGTGTGTTATATTTGGTAACACACATTATCATAAACGAGGTTGAAAATAATATGGTCATTGACTTTCATACGCACGTCTACCCCGACAAGATTGCAGAACGTACCATTCAGACCCTCATGCAGTCTGCACCCGATGTCAAGGTGTATACCAAAGGCACGTTGCAGGCTTTGCTGGACAGCATGGCGGAGGCAGGGATTGACAAATCCGTCATTCTTCCGGTTGCCAC
>ONUD01000246.1 GCA_900320925.1 uncultured Eubacteriales bacterium | reverse complement strand
GTTCATACAGGCTCTGCCTGCCGACCCATGCCCGATCCGTTACGGCATACAACAACATTGTTTCTTTTTTACATTCCATTCTGCCACCCCTTTTTCAGTTTAAGAACAAACAGCCGGTGAGAAATCACCGACTGCTTGTTGGTTATCATTCCATCACAGCTTTGGAAGCTGTTTTATGAAAGAGCCTGCCGATACCACAGCCGACAAGCGAGGTCACGGCATAAATGATGATGTAGATCCATGCTGATTCGTTGTAGAAAACAAAGAGCGTAGAGGCAAACAAAACCGCTGTGATAACCGACAGCCAGCCATCAAAACCCTGACGGATTCCGTAAACAACAGAGCAGACAAACACCAGTGCAGGAAGTACCAACAGTACCAGCAAGGCAGGCTGAAGGGGGAGCAAAGGCAGTGCATAAAATCCGACTGCCAATGCCATTGCATAGGGTATCAGACGGAGTAATTTTTGTTTCATATTCCCATCTCCTTATTGGAAGTAGCGGACACCGCTTTCAAAGATTTTCTGGTCTTTTTCAAACGGGGTATTGAAATAGAGGTTGTCACCCTTACGTTCGGAGTGACCCATCTTGCCGAGTACACGGCCGTCAGGACTGGTAATGCCCTCGATGGCACAAACGGAACCGTTGGGGTTGTAGTCAATATCAGAAGCCTGACTGCCGTCAGGGGCAACATACTGTGTCGCAACCTGACCGTTGGCAATGAGCTGTTGGAGTACCTCATCATTGGCAACAAACCTGCCCTCTCCGTGTGAAATCGGCACGGCAAATACATCGCCGGCGTTGACCAGCGAGAACCACGGGGATTTCACGGACGTGACTCTGGTATAAGCCATACGGGAGATATGTCTGCCCACGGTGTTGAAAGTCAGGGTGGGGTCTGTTTCTTTCAGGTCGGTGATTTCCCCGTAAGGGACAAGCCCCAGTTTGATGAGTGCCTGGAAGCCGTTGCAGATCCCCAGCATCAGACCGTCACGGTGTTTCAAAAGGTCATTGACCGCCCCGGACACTCTCGGATTGCGGAATGTTGTGGCAATGAACTTGCCCGAACCGTCAGGCTCGTCACCGCCTGAGAAACCGCCCGGCAGCATAATCATTTGTGACTGATGAATCAGTCTGACCATTTCTTCAATGGTTTCCTCGATGGCGGCAGGCGTTAAGTTGCGGACAATGAGCAATTGCGGGTCTGCCCCTGCCTTGGCAAAGGCACGAGCCGTATCCACTTCACAGTTGGTACCGGGGAATACCGGAATAAATACTTTCGGTTTTGCCGTTTTAATGGCAGGGGAAGCCGTGTTTCTTTGGGAATACAGAGGAATTTGCACCTGATTTTCAGGACAGGGGGCTTTGGTCGGGAATACGCCTTCCAGTTTGCCTGTCCACTCTTCGATGAGGGAATCAATGGAAAGAGCCGTGCCGTTGACCGTGATACAGCCGTCATCAGTGGTAGTACCCAGCTCATAGGACAGGACACTGTTATCGAGTACCGCACCGTCTGCCAATTCGATGACAAGCGAGCCGCTCAGCGGTGCAAACAGTTCCTCATTGGTCAGTGTTTTGGCAAAGCGGAAGCCAATCTTGTTGCCGAATGACATTTTGGCAACAGAAGCGGCGGAACCGCCCTCCTTGACAACGGAAGCTGACAGCACCCTGCCGTCTTTCATGAGGGCATACACGGCACGATACATAGCTTTTAATTTATCCCAGTCGGGCAGGAGTGAATTTTTATCTTCGGGAACGGGAATGTACAGCACCTTGGAACCTGCCTTTTTGAATGCGGCAGAAACGGTCTTGGAAGCCTTTGTCATGGCAACGGCAAAGCTGACCAGTGTAGGCGGTACGTCCAAATCCTCAAACGAGCCGGACATACTGTCCTTGCCGCCGATGGAGGGCAGTCCCATTTTGATTTGTGCCACCAGAGAGCCGAGCAGGGCGGCGGCAGGCTTGCCCCAGCGTGACGGCACGTCATGCAGGCGTTCAAAATATTCTTGGAAGGTCAATCTGGCGGTCATCGGGTCGGCACCGATAGCAAGCAGTTTGGAAAGGGATTCCGTCACGGCATACGCTGCCCCGTGGAACGGACTCCAGCGTGAAATACCGGGGATATAGCCGTAGGACATGGCAGTCGCATCGTCTGTTTCACCCTCAAGGAGAGGAATCTTGGCTGCCATGGCTTCTTCAGGGGTGAGCTGTGTCACACCGCCGAACGGCATGAGGACGGTTGCCGCACCGATACTGGCGTCAAACCGTTCACACAGCCCTTTCTGTGAGCAGACCTCCAGTCTGGAAAGGTTGGCTTGGAATGCCTTGGCAGCGTCCATCTCCGCCAGCACGGCAGGAGCATGGTTGCGGTAGCTGTTTTCAGGAGCGGGGGCAGTGATATAAGCTTGTGCGGTTTGTGTCACGCCGTTGGTATTCAGGAAAGCACGGCTCAAGTCAACTATGGTCTTGCCTCTCCACTGCATGGTCAGACGGGGATTCTCCGTTACCACGGCAACGGCGGTAGCTTCCAGATTTTCCTTGTCGGCTTCGGCGATGAACCTGTCCACATCGTTTTTATCCAG
>ONUD01000140.1 GCA_900320925.1 uncultured Eubacteriales bacterium | reverse complement strand
GCGGCACCACTGCCAGCGGTCTGTATGAAGCAAGGCTTGCCTATGAAGAAATGCCCGACAAGCAGATTCATGTCTACTCCCCTGCCTATACAGACAGGGACTTTGACCAACTGCTGACCATGTGCGACCATATTGTCTTTAATTCCTTTTCACAGTGGAAGCATTTCCGACCAAAGGCTCTCCAGCACCCCGAAATTGCATTTGGTCTGCGAATCAATCCCGAATACTCCGAAATTGAAACGGATATTTACAACCCCTGTTTCACCAATTCAAGACTCGGCATTACGCTTGCCAATTTTGAAGAAGAGGAATTGGACGGCATTTCGGGACTGCATTTCCATACCATGTGCGAACAGGGAGCTGACACGCTTGAAAGAACGCTTGCCGTCGTGGAACAGCGTTTCGGAAAGTATTTCCACAAAATGAAGTGGCTGAATTTCGGCGGCGGTCATCATGTCACAAGACCTGATTATAACGTGGAAAAACTCATTCAATGCATTGACCATATCAAAAATAAATACAGCGTACAAGTCTATATTGAACCCGGGGAAGCTGTGGCATTGAATGCAGGCTTTCTGGTCACGTCCGTACTGGACGTTATCAAAAACAATATGGATATTGCGATTGTTGACACCTCTGCCGCGTGCCATATGCCCGATGTGCTGGAAATGCCGTATCGCCCTATGATAATCGGTTCAAAAGAAAAAGGTGTCCTCCCCTACACCTACCGTTTGGGTGCCCCTACCTGTCTGGCAG
This sequence comes from uncultured Eubacteriales bacterium, assembly GCA_900320925.1. GTDB lineage: Bacteria > Bacillota > Clostridia > Oscillospirales > Acutalibacteraceae > UBA1213. The sequence continues at coordinate 3,545 of ONUD01000140.1, read as the reverse complement.
GCGATGTCATTGGTGACTACTCGTTTGAAAAGCCCCTGAAAATCGGTGACAAGCTGATTTTCACCGACATGGCCATTTACTCCATGGTCAAGAACAATACCTTCAACGGTATGCCCCTGCCGTCCATCTATCTGATGAAATCTGACGGCACACCACAGCTTCTCAAGCAATTTGATTACAGCGACTTTAAATGCCGTCTATAATAGCGAAAAAATGCACAATCATGTAAGATATCTCACATGATTGTGCATTATACATTCATTTGACAGCGTATCATCCTCTGTGTTGAATGGATTCGATTGTCAGAATATCAATAAAGCCTGTGATTTCAAAGATTTCCATAATTTCTTCGCCAACATTGATGACCTTCATAACCCCCTGCTGATTCATTGTTTTCTGAGCGGACAGAAGCACACGAAGTCCGGCGGAGGATATATACTCCAGTTTCGCCAGATCAAAAACAAGCTCCGTTACATCATTGCAAGATTCTTTTAAGCTTTCCTCCAGTTTCGGTGCGGTTGAGGTGTCAAGTCTGCCTGTGATTGTCAGTGTAAGCTTGCCTGCCACTTTTTTGCTTTCGATTGTCATCATCATCGTCTCCTTAACATTGATAGTTGTATATCATGTATTATAACAAATCGTTGTGATAGATGCAAGAGATTATTTCTGACACACCAATCTGATGGATTCAGACCAGCAGTTCACTTTCATGCAAACGGCTTTCCAGAAAGGCAATGACTTTCATGCAGGGTTTCCGCAGGAGCAAACCAATCAGCAGTGCCAGCGGCACGAATGCCAGCAACAGGAGAATGTCATTCCGGAAAGCAACCATATCAGGACCTGCCACCGCTTCCCGAAGAGCATTGATACTGTAGCGGAAGGGCATATATGGCGAAATCGTCTGGAACGGCTGTGGAAGTACCTCCACGGGGAATGTACCGCCCGAACCGGCAATTTGTAACACAAGGGTAATAATGACCAGTGCCTTGCCGACCACGCTGAAAGCAATGGTCAGTGAGTAAATGAACAGGGTATAGACAAAGCTGGAAATCAGGCTTGCCAACAAAAACAAACCTGCATTGCGGCACTGCACGCCAAGGAAGAAAATATCTCCCATGGCCGTCATCAATGCCTGCACCTGACCGATGACAAAGAAAATCAGATAACGTCCGAAGTACTGCTCCACAGGAGAGGCATTGTCCAGCAAACGCAGTTGTTTTTTGGTAGGCTCTGTGCGGAGAATGGCAATCAGAATCGTTCCGCCTACCCAGAAGCTCAGAGAGGTATAGAAAGGTGCCATGCCCGAACCGTAGTTTTCAACGGGGTGGACATCATGTGTCACGGTAGTGACGGGTTCGGCAACAAATTCTCCCAATGCCTGGGGGTCTTTGATGATGGTCAGGAGCAGTTCATGGATGGTGCTATTGGTGTCAAGCTCTTCCACCCGTTCGATGAGAGCATTGGTTTTGGTTTTGGAGTTATCAAGAAGCTTTTGCAAATTCTGAAAGGTTTCCTTCAAGGCATCAATGGTATCCTGTGTATCAGTAAGGGTCTGGCTGATGACGGAAAGTCCGCCGTTCAAGACCTGTATCAATGTGGAAGTATCCTCCAGAACGGTATACATATCCCCCACCACTTTGTCAAATGCCGTTTTCACGGGAGCAAAAGAAGCAGAAAGCTGTGAAATATCCGAACGGCAGTCGGAAGCCGTCTGTTTCAGTTCATCCATCAAGCTTTGGGAGAGTGTCCTCGTATCGGCAAGAGAGGTCGCTGCTGCGACCAATTTGTCGCTGAGAGTCTGTTGACGGGCAATGGCATTTTCGAGGCGTACCCTCATGGCAGAGGTGCTGATACCAAAATTCGTTTCAAGGTTTTCCAGGACACCGATTACTACACGGTTGACAACAATGATTTTATCGCATCCCTGAGCGGCACGGAGCAAACTGGCGGAAGCTTCCGATGTATCGGTTTTCAGTTGGTCAAGAGCAATATTAAGCTGTTCCTCCACACTGTCCTGCATGGTGTCCAGAGAGCCTATCATATCTGCCAGAATCGTACCGATTTGTCGGGACGAGGTGCGGGCAGCCTCAATGGTTCCTTTGACATCGGAAGAAACCGTGCCGGACAGGGAGAAAGCTTCTGCCATCTCCGGCAGCAGATTCTGATTCGTTTTCAGCAGTGTTTGGAGCGTGTCGAGTGTGGAAACGAACACATCAACCCCTGCATCAAGGGTGTCGATATTCTCCACCACCTCTTCCAGAGAATCCGTCACCGTTTTGACAGCCCTCCCCTTTTCACCGGAAAGCTCATCTGCCGTGAGATGAAGGGTTGTTGCTACCACCGAAGTAATGGTGCTGACATAGGCATCATTGACCTCACTTTCAATGGCAGAAACACCCTTGTCGGTAATTTTGGGAGCAACGGCATTTTTTTTCTGGTTGACATAATATTCCAGCTGAGCCTGCCGGAACGTCCCCGTGGTAACAGAGCAGAGATTTTCACTGAAATTTTCCGGAATGATGACAGCGGCATAATAGGTACCGTCTGCCACGCCGTCCAGAGCCTCCCTTTCACTCACAAAGTGCCATCCCATTTGATGATTGGCTCTGAGATTTTCCACAATCTGGTCTCCTGCACGAACGGTCAGAGCCTTGTATGTATAGCCCTCGTCAAGACTGCACACAGCAAAGGCAAGCCCTGAGGTTGCCGAATAGGGATCCCAGTTGGCGGCAATATTGAACCATGCATACAGGGCGGGCAGCAGAGAGATACCGATGATGACAACAAAGACAACGATGTTTTTGGCAATCGTTTGCAGGTCATTCCGAAATATCCTGAGAATATTCTTCAATTTCCTTCTCTCCTTCCTTGCTGATTCCCAGCATCTTTCTGTATAAATCATATTGGTAATCTGCCCGTATCATGAGCGTGACACAATAGATGACCGTGATGATCCACAGGCACAGAAATTCAATTTTGCTTTCCAGACTGAACATCAGTGCCAGAAACACCAGCCCCGACACTAACATAAATATCGTCCCGTAACGGCGGTAATGTTCTCTTTTTCGTTCGGACTCGTTGTAAAGCTCATACACATTCAAATAAGTCAAATGCTCCTGTTCTCTTTGCGACAGGGGCGGTACCTCAGTTTGTTCCTGCATGTCATTTCCTCACTTTCCTTATTAGGTACAAAACAGCCGATGTTACTCGGCTGTTTTTCATGTTCATTCATGTGCGGCATCTTCTGAAAGGAATTGTTCAAAGTAATCTGCCGCTTCGATTTTTTCATTGTCCGCCATGCCGTTGGACACAAAATGCATATAGTCGTCCACACCGTACAAAGCCGTATCCTGCGAGCCGTCACGGATGTCAAAAGATCTGTTTTTCTTCTTCATACACATCATACTCCCTTCCTTTGGAAAGTATGCCCCTCATCCGTTGGCTCCATGCATTTTTTCGAGATCTTTCAAATCATACGGTGTCTGCTGGTAGACATAGTAGTTCAGCCAGTTGGCATACAGAATCGTGGCATAGCTTCGCCATGT
>ONUD01000132.1 GCA_900320925.1 uncultured Eubacteriales bacterium | reverse complement strand
GGTGCGGCTTTCAGAAGATATTATCCGTGTTGTCATTCGGGGACTGTACCGTGCAGAGGTGGAGGCACTGTATGAAAAGGGAAGCTATCTGAAAGCCGATGTCGCAGCGTGTTCGGTGATACCATCGGCTGCTTCCATCCAATCGGAAGCCATGATCAATGTCATTAAGGAGATCTTTGAGGAATATCTGGTATTCAACAACCGTATTACACAGGACGTTGTCCTGTCGATTCACGGAATTAAAAATACGGGAGATCTGGCTGATTATATTGGTGACAATATCCTGCGTGAATATGACAAAAAACAGGAACTGCTAGAAACACTCGATGAAGATCAGCGTATCGAAAAAGCCATCTCTATGTTCCAGTATGAAACCGATATGCTTTCTTTGGAGGAGCAGATCAATGAAAAAACCAAAGTGGGACTGGATAACAGCCAGAAAGAATATTACCTGCGGGAAAAAATGCGTGTCATCCGTGAGGAACTGGGCGAGTCGGATGATGTTACCGAGGAAGGCTTTGCGTATCGTGAAAAGATAGAACGTCTGAAAACTACGGATGAAAATAAAGAAACTCTCCTGAAAGAAGTGGCAAAGCTGGAAAAAATGATGGTCGGGTCTGCCGAAGCCAATGTGGTCAGGAGTTATCTGGATGCTTGTCTGGAACTGCCGTGGGGTGTCTGCACCAGAGAAAAAAGAGACATCAAACGTATTGCTGCCTATCTGGATAAAAATCATTATGGCTTGCAGCGTGTCAAGGAAAATGTCATCGAGGCTCTTGCCGTCAGAAAACTTAACCCCTCTGTCAACGGTCAGATTATCTGTCTGGCAGGACCGCCCGGTGTCGGCAAAACTTCCATTGCCCGTTCCATTGCGGAAGCCACCGGAAGAAAGTATCAGAGAATTGCATTGGGCGGCGTACATGACGAAGCAGAAATCAGGGGGCACAGACGTACCTATATCGGTGCCATGATGGGCAGAATCATGAATGCTGTGCAGTTGGCAGGTTCTGCCAATCCGCTGATCCTGCTCGATGAAGTGGACAAGCTCGGGAATGATTTCAGGGGGGATCCTACCTCTGCCCTGCTGGAGGTGCTGGACGGGGAACAAAATTCTACCTTCTATGACCACTATATTGATATGCCCTTTGACCTGAGCAAAGTCATGTTCATTACCACCGCCAACGATGAAACGGCTATCCCTGCACCGCTTCTGGATAGGATGGATATTATCCATATCGACAGCTATACCAGAGAGGAAAAATTCCAGATCGCCAAACTCCACCTGTTTCCTAAACAGCTCAAACGCCATGGCTTGACCGCAAGACAATTCAAAATCACAGAGGAAGCAATCTACGACTTGATCGACAGCTATACCAGAGAAGCGGGCGTGCGTTCCCTAGAAAGAACCATGTCAAAGCTCATGAACAAGGCCGCTGTCAAAATCGTGTCCGATGAGCAGAAGTCTGTCAAGGTGATGATGGACAATCTGGAATCGTTCCTCGGTTCCCGCAAATATAAAAATGACACCATGAATCAAACCAATGAAGTGGGTGTGGCAACCGGTCTGGCATGGACAGCCGTGGGCGGGGAAACACTGCCCGTAGAGGTCGCCGTGATGACGGGTACGGGAAAAATGGAACTGACAGGCTCTCTGGGCGATGTCATGAAAGAATCCGCACAGGCGGCTTATACCTGTGTCAGAACCATGGCGGACAGCCTTTCAATTGACCCTGATTTCTATAAGAATACGGATATTCATATCCATGTTCCCGAGGGAGCTGTGCCAAAAGACGGCCCCTCCGCCGGCATTACCCTTGCAACTGCCATCACCTCTGCCCTCACAGGCATCCCTGTCAGAAAAGATGTTGCCATGACAGGCGAAATCACCATCAGAGGACGTGTTTTGCCCATCGGCGGTTTGAAAGAAAAAACCATGGCCGCCTACCGTCTTGGCATCAAGACGATTATCATTCCGCAGGATAATCAATCAGATTTGGATGAAGTGGACGATGTCGTGAAAAATGCCGTGCAGTTCGTACCGGCAGACCATATCCGTACCGTACTGGATACGGCACTTGTGAAATAAAAGGAGAACAGTATGAATTTTCAGATAGCGGAATTTAAAGCGTCTTATGGAAAAGTGGAACAGCTTCCTCCTTCCGATTTGCCGGAAATTATCTTTTCCGGCAAGTCGAACGTGGGCAAGTCCTCTTTGATTAATAAGATACTCTATCGGAAATCCATTGCCAGAGTCAGCTCACAGCCCGGCAAAACGGCTACCATCAATTTTTTCGCCCTGAAAGAAGCCTATCTTGTCGATTTGCCGGGGTACGGTTATGCTAAAGTGTCCCATGCCGAAAAGCAGCGATGGGCAGAACTGATGGAAGGCTATTTTGCACAGGACAGAAATATTGCATTGGTCGTGCAGATATGCGATATGCGTCACCCGCCGACGGCTGATGACAGGACAATGATTGACTTTTTGTATCGGAACGGCTATCCGTTTCTCATTGCTTTGACCAAAATGGACAAGCTCAAAAAGACACAGCAAATGCAAAGACTGGAAGCTTTACGGGAGGAATTAGCAGACTATCCTGATGTACGGCTCTGCCCGTGTTCCGCTCAGGACGGCACGGGGATTGAGAATATCAGAAAAATAATAGAGGAAAGTATCATATGATTGAAGTAGTCAATCTTCGTAAGGAATTTAAGAAAACCGTGAAAGCAGCAGGACTGAAAGGCAGTATGAAAGCCCTTTTTTCTCCCAAAACGGAAGTTGTCACTGCTGTCAAGGATGTCAGCTTTCACGTGGATGAAGGAGAAATTTTAGGTTTTATTGGTCCGAACGGGGCGGGGAAATCCACTGTCATCAAAATGCTGACAGGCATCCTGACACCCACTTCCGGAAGCTGTACGATTAACGGCAGAAACCCTGTTGCTGATCGGAAAAGCTATGTCAAAGAAATCGGTGTGGTATTCGGTCAGCGGACACAGCTCTGGTGGGATTTGCCGTTAAGGGAAACGTACAGTGTCCTGAAAGAAATCTATGAAGTGCCGGATGACCGTTATCAGACCCGCATGGCTTTTTTAAATGAAGTGCTGGAGCTGGAAAGCTTTATGACCAGTCCCGTGCGGACGCTGTCACTCGGTCAGCGGATGAGAGCCGATATTGCCGCTTCCCTCCTGCACAGCCCGAAAGTCCTGTTTCTGGACGAACCGACCATTGGTCTGGACGTGGTGGTGAAGAACCATATCCGCAATGCCATCCACTACATTAACACCCATGAAAAGACCACGGTCATCCTCACCACCCATGACCTTGCTGACATTGAATTACTGGCGGACAGGATTGTGATGATTGACAAGGGAAGCAATGTTTTCGACGGTTCTCTTGGGGAACTCAAAGAAAAATACGGTCAGATGAGAGAAATGAATATCGTGACCGATGAAGCGGAGGCAAGAAAAAAACTTGCCTATCAAAAACACTTTCATTTATCTGACAAGGACATTTTCTTTACAGAGGAAAACGGTGTATGCAAGGTGCGTTTCAACAGTGCGGCAGTGCCTGTTTCGGAGATGGCGGCGTATACACTGGATACCGTCAAAGTCAAGGATATCAGTGTCAAGGATGCTGACATTGAGGAAATTATCCGACAGCTTTATCAGCATAAGGAGAATGGGCATGACGATCAGAGTTTATGAACCAAACGATGTGTATATTGCCTTAACATAAATGGCTCCATTCACTCATATGTATTATCAAAAAATCTGGAGTGAATGGAATGGATTATCTGTCCGCACTGGCATTGGGAACGGCATTGGCGATGGATGCGGCGGCGGCTTCGATTACCTGCGGCATGGTTGGGAAACAGAAACCAACATGGTATTCGGCGTTGCTGCCGGCAGGAGTGTTCGGTATGTTTCAGATGCTCATGCCCGTACTGGGGTGGAGCATCGGCAAGGTCGGGAGCAGTGTTGCCGCCGATTTTGACCATATAGCCGCCTTTTTGATTTTGCTGTTTCTCGGCACGAAAATGCTTCTGGATGCCAGACATCCGTCAGGGAAGCCTGTCGGCAGTCTTTGGCTTCTGGCACTGGCAACGAGCATTGATGCCCTTGCGGCAGGCATTACCCTGCCCACAGCAGTCGGAGCGGCCGCACCGATGGCAATGTTTCAGGCAGTACTGTGCATTGGCGGTGTGACGTTTGCATGGAGCCTGCTGGGCTATTGGCTGGGAAGCCGTTTCCGCCGTATCAATGCCGCCTATACGGGCATGGCAGGAGGTGCCATGCTGATTCTTATTGGTATTAAGACGCTTTTGACAGGCTGACAGACACAAAAAGTACCACCCCCGTATATGATATACGGGGGTGGTTTTGATGACAGTGAAAAAAAGAAAGCAGCATGACCGCCTGTCAAAAATTATGGGACTGATTTTGGCAGGGATTTTGATTGCCGTCATCGTTTTAGAATGGCGTGTCAAGCCGTTTTTGGACGGCTTTGCCGAGGTGAATGCCCGTTCGCTGGCAACGGCGGCAATCAACCAGAGTGTGGCAGAGGTGCTGGACGAGATGGAAATCACCTGTGAAGATCTGGAGACGATTACCTGCTCGGACAACCGTATTACCTCCATTCATTGCAATACCATGCTGACCAACAAGCTGAAAAGTGCCATCACCTTACGCATACAGAAGCACCTGTCGGATATTGTCAGCAGGGAACTGCACATTCCTCTGGGCAGTCTCCTTGGCGGGGAGCTGATGCAGGGAAGAGGGCCGGCGATTCCTGTAAACATATCGGTGTCAGGCAATATCAACAGTGACTTTGAAAGCGAACTGGAGCAGGGCGGCATCAATCAGACAGTACATAAGCTGTCTGTCAGGGTATCGGCAGACCTGTCCGTGCGTCAGCCGCAGGGGATGGTTCATACATCGGTGGAAACGACCGTGCTGATAGGGGAAACGGTCATTATCGGAGAAGTGCCGGCAGGGATGCTGTACCGCACTGCCTGAACCATGGCAACGAAAATCCCGTCAGTGTATGGACTGACGGGATTCTTTTCATTAGAAATGCAGACAGGAGGGACTGGGGAAGGAATGTTTATTGCTTCTGCCGTCAGAGACATAATCCCCGTAGAGGAACATCTCCACTTCATCCACACGCCTGTAAAGCAGACCGTAATAACATACGCCGCTGGCATGGTGATAGGAAAGCATTTGATTGATAAAGGAACTGCGGTTGATATAATTCAGGTCTCTGACCGTAGATTTGCCGCCTGTGGACACATTCAGGTGGGAACTGCTGCAATAGCCTGTTTTGCCGCTGTTGGTCTTGACTTGGTACCAGACAGAATTGTATTTTGTACCGCTGACGAGTGTTACTGTTTCTCCTTTTGAAAGGACGGCAAGAGATTTGGCGGAAGAAGAGGGACTTTCCCGGAGGTTCAGACCCGAATTGGCTGTAACGGTAGCCGTGAGGGTATTGCTGTTGGTAGTGACGGTGCCATAGGAGTTGAGGAGGATATTCTTCAGGGTAGAGGAATACGTCCAGCCTGTGCCGAGGTTATAGGTAAAGCTGACCAGTGCATCAAACTGCTGCTGGTTGAAGCGGATATTGTTGTCAATGAGCATCTGGTTGACACGGGAGGTATACACCTCATTATTGACGGCATCCACGAGCAGGGCATAGCCTTCTGTTCGGGTCAGGTTGTTGTAGAATTGTCCACCCTCCCAGACGACATAGCCATGGGCGATCGTAGGAAGATTGTTGGCAAGCCTGTCATAGGTAATGCCTGATACAAACCCCTCTTTTTCACCGATGAAGCGAATCAGCTCATCGCTGGCACGGAGCCTGCTCAGACCGGTCTGAGTGTGGTTGGTCTTGGAGGTAACGTAGACATCGCTGACGCCATCAGAACAGGTACTCCACTGACCGTTTCTCTTGGCATAGGCTGTCAGCTTGAAAGTACCGGCCTCTGTGGTCTTGTAATTGCCTTTCCAGACGTAAGTATTCCCCTCTGCGGTTTTCTGGGAAGCATTGACCTGCACGGTTTTGCTGCCGAGCTTGACCGTAAAATACACATCTGTAATGGTCTTGTCGGTAATGGCGACTAGTGAAACATTCTGGTTCAAGGTAGCGGAGTTAGGGGAGGAGTAGGCAAATTTAACAGGCTCTGCCTGCTTAACGGTAATGACACAGATAGCTCTGTTGCCGCTGCGGTCAGTGTAGGTAATGGCAGCCTTGCCGGGGGTTTTGGCTTCGATGAAGCCGTCCCATACAGTGGCGACATTGGTATCACTGCTGCCCCATGTACTGCCGTTGTAGCCCTTGATATACACGGTTTTGCCGGCAGTAGTCGTCACGGCACTTCTTGATACACTGACATTGCCCCTGTAGACACTGTTGACCTTTACCGTACATCTGGCATAGACCGTACCTGCCGGATTGGAAGCCGTAATCACTGCCGTACCGGCGGAAAGGCCACTGATACGTCCGTTATGGACAGCCGCCACGTTTTCATTGCTGGACGACCACACGACCTGCATGGAAGCATTGGCTTTATTGGCGGTCACATAGGTAGAGGAGCCGGCATTGATTGTCACGCTGGAAGCGGAGAGCGAAATGGAGTCCTTATTTTGTACGGTCACACGGCAGGCAGCAGTCACGGTTCCGGTAGGATCATAGGCGGTGATATAGGCAGTGCCTACACCAACCGTTGTGACTTTTCCGGTATTGTCCACTCGGAGAATGGAGGAGTTGGAGGTTCTCCAACGGATATTTTGACTGCCGTTGTTGGCAGTGGCTCGCAGCTGAAAGCTTTGACCGATGGTTACAGTCTTGGCAGTTTCGGAGATGGTCAGTGCCGTATACTCTGTTTTAACAGCCGTAATGACACATTTGGCAGTTTTTTGGGTTTTGGAGTCAGTAGCGGTGATAGTGGCGGTACCGGCTTTCAAGGCACTCACCATGCCTGACGGACTGACGGACGCAACGCTGGTGTCAGAGCTTTGCCATGTCACGGTTCCCTGATTGTAGGAAACTGACAGTTGGGAGCAGCGTCCTACCGGCATTCTTTTGGTATTTTCAGAGAGGGTGATCGTAGTCGGCACGGCGGCAACAGAGGTGTTGACGTTGGAGGACAGGAATGAGAGGTATTGGGTACTCATATAGCCTGTCGTGCCATCGGACAGCTTCACGGATGCCCATGAGGAATTGACGATTTTCAGTACATCGACCTTGGTATTTTTGGTTGTCGTTCTGATAACGGCATAATTGGTGCCGGCACCTTTTCTGAGGTTGACACGGCCGGTTGTCACGGCATCTGTCACGATATTCAGGTAATTGGCGGAACAGTAGCCGGTGGTTCCGTCAGAGAAGCGTACCTTGAGCCAGCCTGACACAGAGGTATCCACAATGGTCACAGCCGTATTTTTGCCGAGTACCTTCATGACGGCATAATTGGTACCTGCTCCTTTTCTGACATTCAGATTGGCGGTTGTAGTGGCACTGATGGTTCCCTGTGCCGAGGCGGATAGGGCAGGAACTGCCGTCCCGATGAGTGCTGCCGTACAGAGTACGGCAAATGTTTTTTGCAAAGTTGTCTTGACCCCCACTAAAATGAACCTTCCTTTCGGTTTTTTACAATTTTTTAACTTTTGTCACGGAATTGTAACCTGCGTTTCTCATTATATACCGTTTTTTTACCCATTGCAATGGTCATTATAGACAAATTATCCTGTGGTTTTCTTGACAACACGCTGTTATTACCGCTTTAGCAGTTTGGCAATCAGTTTTTCAATGCGTTGGCGATGGTTGACCTCCAGTGCCATAAGGGCATAGTCGTAAATCAAAAAGATGACGTTGAATACGGCTAAAAATACCATCGGCAGGTCAACACCGAACAGTTCCAGATTTTCGGGAATCCCGAAGACATAGACCGCTAAAGAGTAGACTGCCATTAAAGCACCGTTGAACAGTGCCAGTTTGCACATCCATTTCAGCACACGGCTGCGGCAATGTTCGAGTCTGCCCCGCAGCAGCGGATAGTAGCCGAAAAACAGCACGAAACACAAGACGGCTTCCTTGTCATTGCAAAGCAGGAAGCCGGTCAGCGATGCCGCCGCAAAGCTGTAACAGGCCCACCGCTCCCCGACAGCATACGACAGCAGCAATAATAAGATTCCTGCCCCGGCGGGAAAGGTGTAAGTGCCGATGGTGATGACGTTGGAAAAAATCAGCACTACCACCGTTAAAGCGGTCATCAAACCGC
>ONUD01000139.1 GCA_900320925.1 uncultured Eubacteriales bacterium | reverse complement strand
GGTTGTCAATTCCTACCGTGACCTGCCGAAGCTGTATAACCAATGGTGTTCGGTGGTACGCTGGGAAAAGACCACCAGACCGTTTCTGCGTACCTCGGAGTTTCTCTGGCAGGAGGGGCATACCCTCCATGAAACAGAGGAGGAAGCCCGTCAGGAAACACGGCAAATGCTTCAGGTCTATACGGATTTCTATAAAGAAACCCTTGCCATTCCCGCTGTCATCGGTCAGAAAACCGAAAAGGAACGCTTTGCAGGAGCCGTGGAAACGTATACCATTGAACCGATGATGCATAACGGTGTTGCCTTGCAGGGCGGCACATCCCACTTCTTTGGAGACGGCTTTGCCAGAAGCTTCGGCATTACCTTTACGGGCAGGGACAATACCCTGCAATACCCGTTCCAAACCTCGTGGGGCGTGTCCACGAGAATGATTGGTGCGTTGATTATGGTACACAGTGACGATGACGGCTTGGTACTGCCGCCGAAAGTAGCACCCATACAGGTAGCGGTGATACCGATTGCACAGAAAAAAGAGGGCGTGCTTGAAAAAGCCAATGAACTGAAACAGCGTTTGCTGGAGAAAGACCTGCGGGTGAAGCTGGATGACAGTGACAAAGCCCCGGGCTGGAAGTTCAGCCAGTATGAAATGCTGGGTGTACCGATTCGTGTGGAGATTGGACCCAAAGACATTGAAAACAATCAGTGTGTATTGGTTCGCCGTGATACCCGTGAAAAGACGGTTGTTTCACTGGATGATTTAGAGAGTACGGTTGCCGCCCTGCTTTGCGATATTCACGACAGTATGTACCATGCCGCTCTGGAAAATCTCAAAGCCAAGACCTTTGAGGCACGTACCCATGAAGAATTTCTTGACATTGCCGCCAATCGCCCGGGCTTTATCAAAGCCATGTGGTGCGGGGATTCTGCCTGTGAGGATCAGCTCAAGGAGGAAACGGGCGGTGTGAAGTCCAGATGTATCCCGTTTGTGGAGGATCACCTTGCCGACACCTGTGTTTGCTGCGGCAGACCTGCCAAACACATGGTCTATTGGGGCAGACAATACTAAACATAGCAAAAACCACCGATTTTTCCATCGGTGGTTTTTTGTGTCACAGAGCAACAATATCTTTTTCTTCCATGAGGGTCACGCCGTTTTCAGTGAGGATTTTTTCAGCTCCCTCGTTGTCCGCTACACGCAGAACAACGGAAGCGTGTTTCTTGGAAACGGTGATGAAAGCGTACATATACTCGATGTTGATATTATGTCTGGCAAGAATGTTGACAACCTTGGCAAGGGAACCCGGCTCATCGGGAATAGATACTCCCACCACTTTTGTGATAGAAACAAAGCATCCGGAAGACTCCAGTGCTTCTTTGGCTTTTTCGGGGTCGGTCACAATGAGTCGAAAAATGCCGAAATCCTGTGTATCGGCAACGCTCATGGCACGGATATCAATGCCGGCCTTGGCAATGGAGTCCGTGATGGTAACGAGCTTGCCCTCCTTGTTTTCTACGAAGATGGATAATTGTTTGACAGCCATAAAAAAACCTCCTTATATAGTGATACCGTAACGCTTGCGGTGGTCAATGACACGCACAGCCTTGCCCTCGGAACGGGGGATACTCTTGGGAGCCACAAGGTGCAGTTTGGGATTGATGCCGAGCATGGCTTTCATGGCATCCTGAAGCTTCTTTTCCTTGGCGGTGATGTCTTTGGGTGTATCGGAGAAGTCCTCCTCGCCCATTTCAACATTGATATCGAACGTATCGGAGTTGTTCACCCTGTCAAGGATAATCTGATAGTTGGGTGCATAGCCGTTGTTGAGCAGAACCGCTTCAATCTGGCTGGGGAATACATTGACCCCCTTGATAATCATCATGTCATCAGAACGTCCCATGGGTTTTGCCATTTTGATAAAGGTTCTGCCGCAGGAACATTTTCCACGGGTCAGGATACAAATATCTCTTGTTCTGTACCGCAGCAGGGGGAAGGCTTCCTTGTCGAGAGAGGTAAAGACCAGCTCGCCTTTGGTACCTTCGGGAAGTACCTCGCCGGTATTGGGGTCAATAATCTCGGCAATGAAGTGGTCTTCGTTGATATGCATTCCGTTCTGTTCACAGCACTCAAAGGCAACACCGGGGCCGCTGATTTCTGTCAGTCCGTAAATGTCATAGGCCTTGATGCCGAGAGATTTCTGGATATCCCGACGCATTTCCTCTGTCCACGGTTCTGCACCGAAAATACCGGCTTTCAGCTTGTTGTCCTCCGGCTTGTAGCCTTTTTCCTTGAGAGTTTCGCCGATATAGGCGGCATAGGACGGCGTACAGCAGAGAATGGTGGAATTGAGATCCATCATGAATTGAATCTGCCTGTCAGTGTTGCCGCTGGACATGGGCAGGGTCAGGGAACCAACCTTGTGAGAACCGCCGTGCAGACCCGAACCGCCTGTAAAAAGTCCGTAGCCGTAGCAGACCTGACACACATCTTCCGAGGTACCGCCTGCCGCCACGATGGCTCTGGCACAGCATTCCTCCCACATATCCACATCGTTCTGGGTATAGAATGCCACCACACGCTTGCCTGTTGTACCGGAGGTGGACTGGATACGGACACAGTTTTTCAGGTCGGTGGCAAGCAGTCCATAAGGATAGGCTTCTCTGAGGTCGTCTTTTTTCAGGAAAGGCAGTTTGTGGAGATCATCGGTACTCCGGATATCCTCCGGCTTCACGCCCTTTTTGTCCATCAGGTCACGGTAGTACTTCACATTGTCATACACATATTTGACCTGTTTGACAAGCTTTTCATTCTGGAGTTTTTTGATTTCTTCAACAGGCATGGTTTCCTGTTCTTTTTGGAAGTATCTGTTTTCCATAAATGCACCACGCTTTCGTTTATTGATGGTAACCGAGATCAAAGGCTTTTTTGTTGATCTCAATAAAGGCGGGCTTGACACACTTTTCAATAGCGGCTTCCCATTTTTCATAGGGAATGTCAAAGTATTTTGCTAGCCTGCCCATCAGGACAATGTTGCAGGCTTTGGCAGAGCCTGCCTGTGAGGCAAGGGAAAGGGCATCAATGTCATCAACGTGTACGCCCTTGGCTTTCATTTCCTCAAGAATATCGGCAGGATACTGTGCATTGCCGATAATGACGGGCATGGGGTCAATTTGCTGGGTGTTGACAATGATGGTGCCGTCCTTTTTCAGGTCTTTGATATATCTTGCCGCTTCGATTTTTTCAAAGCTGACAATGAAGTCTGCTTCGCCCTGCTCGATGATGGGAGAGTACACCCTGTCACCGAATTTGACATAGGTGACAACAGAGCCGCCACGCTGGCTCATGCCATGCACCTCGCTGACCTTGACATCAAAGCCCTCATCGACCAGCAGTCTGCCGAGCAGCTTGGAAGCGAGCAGAGAACCCTGACCGCCTACCCCGACTATCATGATATTTTTTGTTGCCATGATTATTCTCCCTCACTTTCAAATGCATCAAACGGACACAAGCCTGCACACACGCCGCAGCCGATACACAAGGTATTGTCAATCACAGCGTGTTTGTTTCTGAACGAGATGGCAGGACAGCCGAACTTCATGCAGCGTTGACAGCCACGGCATTTATCAGGATTGATGTGCAGCGGCTTTTTGGGCTTGACATATTTCAAGAGGACACAAGGTCTGCGTGAAATAATGACGGAAGGTTCATTTTTGGCAAGCTCTTCCTTGACGACTCTTTCGCATTCTTCCAGATTGTACGGGTCAACCACTCTGACGGAGTTGATGCCTACGGAATGACACAGGCTTTCCAGATTCACCTTGCCGGCAGGGTCGCCTTTAATATTGTAGCCGGTGGTAGGATTCTGCTGATGACCGGTCATGCCGGTGATGGAGTTGTCAAGGATAATGACGGTAGAATTGGACTGATTATAAGCGATGTTGATAAGACCTGTCACGCCGGAGTGCATGAACGTAGAGTCACCGATGACACAGACGGTTTTGTTTTCGGTTTCCTCACCGCCGGCTTTGTTGTAGCCGTGCAGACCCGACACGGATGCCCCCATGCAGAGGGTCATGTCAAGGGCATTGAGCGGCGGCATAGAGCCGAGTGTATAACAGCCGATGTCCCCCAGTACGGTAAGCTTGTTTTTGGCGAGAACATAGTACATACCACGGTGCGGACAGCCTGCACACATCATCGGCGGTCTGACAGGAACGGCGGTGTCAAGACAGACAGCTTCCTTGTCAGCCAGTCCGAAAGCTTGTGCAATGGTTTTCTGAGAAAATTCCCCGAGCAGAGAGAATTTTTCCTTGCCGATAACATTGACACCGATATTTTTGCAATGTGATTCAATGATGGGGTCAAGTTCCTCAATGACATACACCGTGCCGACTTTGGCGGCAAAATCCTTGATGAGGACAACGGGCAGGGGATTGACCATGCCGAGTTTCAGTACGGACACTTTGTCACCGAATACCTCTTTGACATACTGATAGGAGGTGGAAGAAGTGATAATACCGAAGTCATACTCACCTGTACCGTTTTCCACTCTGTTAAGGGGGGAGGTTTCTGCATAATCCGTCAGCTTAGCGGTTCGTTCCTCGACAAACGGGTGACGGGCAATGGCATTGGCAGGTGCCATGATGTATTTTTTAGGATTTTTCACATATTCTTTGGTCACTTCCGTGCGTTCGCCCTTTTGGGTAATGCTCTGGGAGTGTGCCACACGGGTACACATCTTGATAAAAACGGGGGTGTCGAACTGTTCGGACAGTTCAAAGGCGATTTTAGCGAAGTCGAGTGCTTCCTGAGAATCGGTGGGTTCAAGCATCGGCACCTTGGCGGCGACGGCATAATGACGGGAATCCTGTTCATTCTGGGAGGAGTGCAT
>ONUD01000136.1 GCA_900320925.1 uncultured Eubacteriales bacterium | reverse complement strand
TGCCCACAACACACGCTGTCAGCAATATCAAACATACCACCAGTCCTTCTATGATTACCATACCAACTCTCCTTTATTCACCAAAAATTGCCGCTATTTTTTTTCCGCATATGATTCCCAAAATGCATGATACGACACTGACAACGGCATACACCAATCCCAAAATCGGAGAGCCTTTTTCAAACAGTTCATAAGCTTCCAGTGAAAAGGTGGAAAATGTTGTGAAGCCGCCGCATACTCCTGTTTTCCAGAATAAAACGGTGTTGGGTGAAAGCTCTTGTCTGGCACTCGCCATTCCCGCAATCAATCCTATCAGTACGGCACCCAGTATATTGGTGATGAGTGTCAGAAACGGAAAGTCTGTTTTGAGGGGAATCATGCTGATGGCATATCTGCCGACAGCCCCCAATGCCCCTCCCAGTGCCACGAATACAAAATTCATTTTCGCTCTCCTATTTCAAAGCATTTTTCGGGCAGTTCTTTGTACATTCAAAGCATAAGATACATTCTGTCCCATTTTTTCTTTTGCGGGAATTGTCCGTAATGTCCACGTCCATCGGACAGACTTTTTGGCACTTGCCGCAGGATACACATTTGCTTTTGTCGCACGTTACCCTGAACAGCGAAAAATAACTCATTGGTTTCAAAAATACCGTAATGGGACAGATGTATTTGCAGAATGCCCGATTGTCCTTGCAGGCGAATGCCAGTAGGATACCGACTGTATAGTAAAGGATATTGCCGATGATGAATGACCAGAACATGATGGTTTCGATATGACCGACGTGTGCCAGAAACAGTGCCGCAACGAAGGCAAATGACATGGCGAAGGTGAAATAGCGTATCCAGCCGAATGTTTTTCGTGGGGACTGCGGAGTCTTGTAGGGAAGAAAGTCAAGCACCATTGCCGTCCAGCAGGCATAGCCGCACCACCCCCTGCCAAAAACAAGAGGGCCGAAGATTTTTGCTACGGCATAATGAATGGTAGCCGCTTCAAACACCCCTGTGAACAGATAATACCAAAAGCCCTCTATCTGCATATTTTCATGGCAGATAAGACCCAGATATAGCAGCATATACAATCCGACCAAGAGTTGTGTAATCCGTCTTGCATGTTGGTATTTTCGGATAAACAAAAATATACCGAGGGCAATCGACATTCCAATATAACTGAAATTGAGCAGATAAAAGAGATTATCCATTGTCAGCCATAATGTGACGGCAACCGTTTCGAATATGATAAACATGGCAATGGGGGCTATGTACTTTTTCATATTCTTCTCCTTTTTGGTGATTTATCTGTGAATATACATTCTGGTCATATCGGGTTCGCCGTCACCCTGCACCATGCACAAAAATTCCCAGCCGTATCGTTCATAAAAGCCTGTATGGTCTGTGACGAGATAGACAGGTGTGATTCCCTTCGCTTTCATATCGGCAACCGCCAGATTCAAAAGATTTCCTGCAATTCCCTGACAGCGGTATGCCTCCTCTGTATACACCGCACATACATTGGGAAAAAGGTCTTTTCTGTCATGGAAGTCGTTTTCAATGACACCCATGCCGCCGACAATTTTCTCTCCGTCAAGGCACAGATACCAACCATACTCAGTTTCACCGCTCAGATAGGCGTCCATACATTCCAGATAGGCTTCTGTCGGCACGCCCCATTTCTTGTGGAACCATTCTGCCGCCCTATTTTTGATTTCGGGTCGTTCTCTCAAGATGACATATTCATATGTTTTCATTTGGGTACTCCTTTCATTCGACAAACATTAGACTTCCTCACTTATTATAACATATTCTGTCATGAATTTCTATAGTATTTGGCAAAATAAAAGGTCACCCCCCGACAGAATCGAAACTCTGTCAGGGGGTGTTAGGTTGTGTCATGCCCCAATATAGATAGGGGCATCTTTATCATAGCATACTTTCCTGTCGATGGCAATAGGCCGATAAAAATTTTTGGGGGTTCTTATTTTGTTTCGTAGAGCGTCAGGTCATTGAAGCGGATGGCTTTGATTTCAGCAGGATTCAGCGTGGCAATTTTGTCATTGCTTTGATAGGTGAAACGGTACGACACTCTTGACCAGTCATTGCCGCTTGTATCACACGGGGTGTAATTGTATCGGCAAAGTTCATAGGTGTCACCGTTTTTCATCTCAATGATAAACGGTTTTTCCTCAGAAGTCCAGCCATAGTCATCATAC
Organism: uncultured Eubacteriales bacterium; assembly: GCA_900320925.1. GTDB lineage: Bacteria > Bacillota > Clostridia > Oscillospirales > Acutalibacteraceae > UBA1213. The sequence continues at coordinate 2,012 of ONUD01000136.1, read as the reverse complement.
TGCTTTTGGCGGTAGAATATCTCATACAAATCCTTGGATTCAAATCCCGACAAAGCCTTGACCTGTAAGGTCAGACTGAAAGAATCGGCTGTCACGGATTCAATGTTGAAACGGTATTCTTCGGTAGCGGATGGGGCATAGGTGAATACATTTGCGGGGTCAATGGACAGGTTTTGTTCCGTATACAGGTAGTTCATTTTGACGGAAAGCTGATAATCCACCGGAAGTTTTATTTTTTCAACAATGGAAATGGCTGAAATATTGGTGATGTCCATCGTGACGATCTGATTTTCCTGCAAGAGGGGCTGGTAGGCTTTTTTGATCTCACGCAAAAAGATATCCCTGTTATCCAATTCTTCATCGGTCAGAGTGTCTGCTTCGTAGGACTTTTGAAAGCATTCCCACTGCTTCGGATACTGTTTTGCCAGATCCGCAATGCTGTCGGAGCATACCATCTGATGATTTTCATTGCCTTGGGCGGATTGGAAGATAATTTCCTCCGTCCGATAGGCACAAAGCCCTTTGTCACGAATCTGCAAGGTCATGTCTTTCAGATTGTCACCGTTGTAGGAAATCAAGGCACGAATGGTATTGGTATCTTCAAACTGATAGTCAATATAGCCGTATCCGTCCCAGTTAAAGGCTGAGGGGTCGGAGGTACAGTTGACTGTCCAGGTTTCATTGTAGTCTTTTCCGTTGCCCGGTACCCAGTAGCCCATGTTGGCATCGGGGTCATAGTCGGGCGTTGTTTCAATGATGTTGCCGTCATAGTTGAATGCCAGATGGCTGCGGTCTTTGAGAAAGTCCTCGCTGACAAAGCGGCTTCCATCTTTTTTGCGGATCAGCAGGGACGCATAGGCACTGTGATTGTTACCGCATATACCGAGAAATTCGATGTTAACATTGTCGCTTGTGACTTCCAGATTTTTGCCGCTGTATACCCCGTCGGGAGAAAAAAAAAAAAAAAACTTGCCAAACGTGTCACGGAAAGACCCCGATGCACCGACACTGACTGCCGATACACCAATGGCTGCCGCAATCAGTGTTATAACGACACCTTTGCGGGAAAAACGCTTCTTTTTGTTCAGACCCAGCTCCGAAAAAGCATTGGCCTGAATGGTATGGTAGTCAATTTGGTTGTTTTCAATGATTTTTGCACTCATGGTTTCAAACTCCTCTTCTGAAATTTCGTCAAAGATAATGGTATCGGTTCTGATGTTTTTCATCCTTCATACCCCCTGTTAATCAGTGCCTGCTTCAATTTTTTTCTTGTCCGCTGGAGCTTGGATTTCACCGTTTCCACGTTCATCTGCAAAGCGGCGGCGATTTTGGAAACGGATTGGTAGTAGTAATAGTACCGTATCAGAATCTCTTTGTCAGGTTCTTTGATTTTTTCGATTTCCTCTGTCAGTCCGTGGCAAAGCTCTTTGTTTTCGTAATCCATGGAAAGGATGGTGCCGTCCGATTCGTCAATGTCGTCAATATCCAAAAGCAGGATATTTTTTTCTTTGCGGAGCCTGTCCTTGGCTCGGCTTTTGGCAATGCAGCATAAGTAGCTGTGCAGCTTGTCGCACTCCAGTTTTTCCGCATTCCGCCAGAGTGTGACAAATACATCCGTAACCACTTCCTCTACATCCTGCTTTTGCAGTCTGCCGGCAGCAATGTTGCCGATGATGGTGGCAATCAGCGGAGTATACTTCTGAATGATGGCTTCAAAGGCTTGCTCATCATGCTGTTTCAATCGTTCCGCCAGCGTTTGATTGTCCATGATTTCATTCCTCCTCAACAGGTGCTTTCACTTATATATACGAGGGCAATCGGGAAATGGGTGCAAAAAACTATTTTTCCGATGAAAAAATGGAAAGGGGAAACCACTTTATCTTACAAACTATCAATGAGCAGATTTTTAAATGTGTTGTGAAAATGCATCGGTTATCGAAAAGGTTTAACCTAAATGGGCAAGAAGTCCCCCGAGTCTCACCTGCCGGTTCGGTCGGTGCTTCTGCCTTCGG
>ONUD01000197.1 GCA_900320925.1 uncultured Eubacteriales bacterium | reverse complement strand
TGACCGATGATCAGTCAGAGGGGAACATATCATGGGTGTAGGGTAGTGTAGGGTTGTATAGTACTTTATATATATATTGAATTTGTTTTTTATATAAAAGGTATAGGAAACCCTACACCACCCTACACCCTATCATTTCCCAAGCTCTTCTGCCCGTTTGGTGCAGGCGGCCATGGCATCGGCAATCGCCTGAGCAACATCTCGTGATGCAAGGATATTCATTGCCTCGATGGTGGTACCGCCCTTGGAGCAGACCTTTTTGATAAGGGATTCGGGACTTTCACCGCTGGAACGAAGCATTTCCGCACTGCCCTCAAAGGTCTGGCAGACCAGCTTCAGGGCAACCTCACTGTCGATTCCCACGGACACCGCATAATCTACCATTGCCTTGGCAAACAGATAGACATAAGCAGGACTGCTGCCATTGACAGCGATGACGGCATTCATCTGCTCTTCGGGAAGCACCACGGCTTCCCCCGCATTGGCGAACATACTGTATACTTCCATGAAGTCCTCATCGGAGATATTGTCCGAGCGGCACATAGCAGTGGCACCCTTGCCCATCAGGAGCGGGGTATTGGGCATGACACGCACCATCGGGCAGTCTTTTTCCAGTCCCTTGCGGACATAGGCGATGGAGATACCTGCGGCGATAGTGACAATGACTTTTTCGGCGGTGACGGCAGGCTTGATTTCGGCAAGTACCTCATCATAGTTCTGCGGCTTCACGGCAAGCACGATGATATCACATTTTTCTGCCAGTTCCTCCCCCAGATAGACGATATTCACGCCCATTTCCGCCATTGGCTTGAGTTGCCTGACGTTGCAGTCATAGACAAAAATACTGCCGGCAGGTTTTTTGGCTTTGAGCAGACCTTTCACGATAGCGGTTGCCATGTTGCCGGCACCGATAAAGCCGATTTTTTTACTGTCGGTCATGGCGGAGAGATTCCCCACCAGATTGCCCATCAGTTTGCGGGCTTCTTTCAAATCTTCCAACATTTTTATCACCTCATGATTTTTATTGAAAAAGCACCTCAATGGCTTCAAAAAGACTGCCGCTCATAATCGGGTATTTTGCCAGAAGCTTTCCCTTGATTTCAGGGGAGATGTTGGTATGCAGATACAGGGAGTCCATACCTGCCTGATAAGAGCCTTGTATGTCGGTTATATAGTCATTGCCAATCATAATGCAGTCTTTGGGGTCAAGGGTATGCTTTTGGAGAATATGCTGATAGAACATGATGTCCGGCTTGGCACAGCCCACGTCAGAGGAAATGATGACATCTTCAAATTCGTCATAGATGCCCAGCATTCGTATTTCAGGTTCGGTCATGACCCGCTGGGCATTGGAAAGCAGATAGGCTTTGCCGCCATGGTCATGAATTGCTTGGAAGAGTTCCTTGACGCCATCATACAGCTTGATGTATTTCAGCGACAAGGCACGGAAGGTAACCGCCATGGTTCTGGCAAGCTCCATAGAACACGCCATGCCTTTTTCGGTGAACAATCTCTGAAAGACATATTCGACCTGAGGTTCAGGGTGGGTGGTATACTTGTCATGGGGGATGGCGGCAATGGCATCTGCCAGATAATGATTATATGCCTTGTTGAGTTCCTTAGGGGTATAGGCGGCACCATGCATGGTATAGATCAATGCCATATTTTTCCAAATGCTTGCTTTCCATTCATTGGTATTGATGTCTACCAACGTACCGTAAAGGTCAAAGATATAATTTTTGTACATAGCAGTCCTCCGTTTGATTTGATAGTACTTTTATTGTAATACAATCTCAGGATTTTTGCAAGAGAGAAATTCATCTGTGCAAAGCATAGACTGCAACGGTTTATGACATAAAAATCAGCGGTTTCCATATATATTAAAGTTGCAGAGATTTTTTGAAGGAGGCATCTTTCGTTATGTTGGAAACCGAGTGGCTCAAGAGAAAAGCGGACAGGAAAACACGGGAAGTACTGATAGGGAAGTTGTTGATGGATTACGGATTTTTATCGAGGGATACCATAGGAGAGAGCCGTTGTGCAAGACCCATTGATTTGCTGTGCATCGGCAACAGACAAAAGCAGGTACTGTTGACAGGAGCGTTCCATGGAATGGAATGGATCACGACACTGCTGCTGCTGAAATTTGTGGATGAGCTGTGTTTTGCGGTGATGACGGGGAGGAATCTATGCGGTGTGAGAGTAGGAGCCATGCTCAATCAGCGGGGTCTGGCGGTGGTGCCATGTGTCAATCCCGACGGCGTGGAAATACAGATTCACGGTGCAGAGAGTGCCGGGAGCTATGCAGAGCTTGTCAAGCATATCAGCGGGGGCAGTACCCGGCAATGGCAGGCCAATGCCGCAGGAGTGGATATCAACCATAACTTTTCCGCCAACTGGGACAAACTGAAAAAGCTGGAGCTGGAAAACGGGATTTGCTGTCCTGCACCGACCAGATATGGCGGAGAATGTGCCGAAAGCGAGCCTGAAAGCCGTACACTGGCCTCCTACTGCCGTGCGGGGAATATCACCCATGCCCTTGCCTTTCACAGCCAGGGAGAGGAGATCTACTGGGATTTCGGCGATTACCACGATCCCGAAGCCTTGAAGATGGCAAAAATCATGGCATACTCCAGTGCCTATCGGGTGGCAGAGCCGGAGGGACTGGCGGTAGGAGGCGGGTTCAAGGACTGGTTCGTGCAGAAGTTCCGACGGCCGGCATTTACCGTTGAGGTGGGACGGGGAGAAAATCCTCTGCCGATAGAGGAAGTTGACGCAATTTATAAAAAAATTCGTGAAATGCTGGTATTGGCGGTAATTCTTTGAATTTGTAGTTGCGAAAAGCAAAAGAGTGTGGTACAATATAATCGGAGGGATGGGATATGAAAAAAATGGGAATTGTACTGTTGTCGGCTGTATGCCTGACAGCCTGCGGGCATACGGCAGAACCATCCGTTACCGTATCGGTACAGAGTACAGCGGAAAGTATCACAGAATGCTCTGAGGAACCTGTCAGCAGTACCGTCTCCTCCGAAGAGCAAGAATCGCAGGTGTCGGAACCGTCAGAGGAGGAACAGATGGCGGAGGATCGCCATACTGCTGCAATATTTACGGATGATGAAACATTTAATGCCCTGTTTCAGGACAATGCCCTTGATAGGAACTATCAGGAATCTGCCAAGGATGCCGTGACGCTCGCAGAAATGCGTCAGATAGCGGGAGACTATGCCGAACGTTGGAAACAGCAGGTACAGAATGCGTATGAGAGATTGAAAGAACTGCTTGCAGACAATCCGCAGGAACTGGAAAAGCTGGAAATCTCTCAGCAGGAGTGGATGGCAGAAACAGAGGATAAGAAAAAGGAATTGTATGACCCGTCATTATATGATGATGCAGGGTCAATGGAACTTCTCGGTGCCGATACGGCCATGATGAATGATTATAAAGGCAGAGCGGCGGCACTGTATCGGCAGATATGGATGATGACGGGAAAACTGGAGATGGAATGATGAAAATCGGGAAAATCTTATTGTTGCTGCTGTCAGTGGGATGTATCCTTGTATCGGGAGGATGCAGGGGAACAGATTATGCCAAAGAAGAGCAGTATGCGGTTTCTGTCAGGCAGCTGGTGGATGAATCTGTCAAATATACCAGAATATGGAAAGAACAGGATGCCGCTTTTCACTGCGATGACACTGCCGCAGGCAAGGAGTATCTCAAAACACTGGACAAGCTGGCAGCCGTTTATAAAAAACTGCTCATGCTCCCGTCAAGCGATTCGTTTGATGAGGATGACAAGGAACTCAAAGAAAGTGCCGAACGCATTCTCTCTTTGACGGCGGCTGTCAAAAGTCATGCGGAATATGCCGTGCAGAGCGGAGATGATACCCTCTTCCAAAAAGAAAAAACAAAATTGTTTGAGGACTATGAGGAGTGCTATGAGCAACTTACATATGCATCCCAAAAAATACAGACATTTTGGAGAAATGCATGATGTATGAAATAAAAGGAGGTTTTTTGTATGCGTTACGAAATCAAAGGAACACCGTTTCCGGTTGTGGTGTGCCAACTGGAACCCAATGAATCCATGCACTGCCAGAAAGGAGCCATGGCATGGATGTCTCCCAACATGGGAATGCAGACCAGCGGCAACGGAATCGGTACGATGTTCTCCAGAGCATTCATGGGAGAGTCGATGTTCCGCAACACCTATACTGCCCAGAAAACAAACGGTGAAATTGCTTTTGCCGCTACTGTCCCGGGCTGTATCCTTCCCGTGCCGATTACCCCCCAACGCCCCATTGTGGCACAGAAGCGTTCTTACCTTGCTTCCGAAACAAGCGTGGAACTGAGTATGTTTTTCCAGCAGCGTATGAGTGCCGGATTCTTCGGCGGGGAAGGCTTTATCATGCAGAAGCTCAGCGGCAATGGCATGGCATTCCTTGAGATTGACGGCAGTATCGTGGAATATGACTTGGAGGCAGGACGCTCGATCCTTGTCGATACAGGCTATCTTGCGGCTATGGAGGCCACCTGCAAGGTTGCTATCGAACAGGTGCCGGGACTTGGCAATAAGCTGTTCGGCGGAGAGGGACTGTTCAATACCCGCATCACGGGTCCGGGTCATATATGGCTCCAGACCATGCCGATGAATATCATTGCAGGAGCTGTGGCAGGCTATATCCCTCGTTCATAAAATAAATTGCCTTGCGTAAGGCGGTGACGGTGTATGAAAAACAAAAAAGTGATGTCGGAAAGTCAGAGAAAAGTGTATGAATGTGTCCGCCGGATGATGGCAAAGGGACTGAATCCGACAGTGAGAGAAATATGCGATGCAACGGGACTTACCTCTACCTCAACGGTGCATTCTCACCTGCGGTCGCTGGAAAGGATGGGCTATCTGTCCCGCGACAGGGGGCATCGTTCCATTCAGCTGGTCGGAAGTGAAAAAGCAGTTTCGGTGCCGATTCTGGGCAAAGTGACAGCAGGCGTTCCCGTTTATGCATTCGAGGATGTATCGGGGTATATACCGTTCCCTTCTTCCAAAGCGGCTGACAAGGAACTGTTTGCCCTGCGGATTGCGGGAGAAAGTATGCGTGACATTGGGATCTTTGACCGTGATGTGGTGGTGTGTGAACAGTGCAGTTCTGCGGAAAACGGTGACATTGTGGTTGCCTTGATTGATGATGAAGCGACAGTGAAGAGTTTCTATAAAGAAAACGGTCACTTCCGTCTACAGCCCCACAATCCTGATTTCCAGCCGCTCATCCTTGACCATCTTGACATTCTTGGAAAAGTCATCTCCCTTTATCGTGAATTCTGACAAAAAAACCAGCAGATACAACTTTTTTGAAAAGTCTGTATCTGCTGGTTTACCATTTGATGAAAAAGATTACGGAGAAAAAGGATGATGAGCCTTAAGACGGATAATATCAGTATTAACAGTTCCGAATGTACGGAATATGATGTCAATCTGCTCTTTGAT
>ONUD01000121.1 GCA_900320925.1 uncultured Eubacteriales bacterium | reverse complement strand
GGACGTTTCATGCGTCCCTCGATTTTTGCCGAAGCAATGCCCATGGCTTCCAATTCTCTCAGGTGCGAAATGAGGGAGTTGTCTTTCAGGCTCAGGGCATAGCCGCTTCCGCCCTCTGTTGCAAACGGCAGGCGGCACGGCTGGGCACAGGAACCTCGGTTGCCGCTTCTGGAACCGAGAATGGCACTGAAATAGCACTGCCCTGATACACTCATGCACAAGGCTCCATGCACGAATACTTCCAACTCTGCATGAGTACTGTCGGCAATCTCCTGTATTTCGTCCCTGCTGAGTTCTCTGGAAAGAACCACTCTTTTCAGTCCCATTTGCTCCAGCAATGCCACTCCTTTCGGCGTATGCACGGACATCTGCGTAGAAGCATGAATCCGCATTTCAGGAGCAGCCTGACGCACCAGTGAAATGAATCCCGGATCCTGCATAATCAGGGCATCGACAGGCAGACGGCACGCATAGCGGATAATGTTCATCGCTTCTTCCAGTTCGTCGTCATGCAGAAGGGTATTGCACGCCAAATAAACTTTCACACCTCTGGCATGACAGTATTCCACCGCCTTTTTCAGTTCTTCTCTGTCAAAGTTTTGTGCAGAGGTTCTGGCACTGAGCTTCCATGCCCCCAGATAGACGGCATCCGCTCCTGCACGCACCGCCGGATACACGGATTCCATACCGCCTGCCGGTGCAAGTATCTCCAAACTGCTCATGGCTTCATCTCCTGTACCATATCCATCATCATGCCGATACTGACCCAATATACCAAAAATCCTGCTAACATCACACCTGCAAAAATTACGGCGATGGTAACAACCGTCACTGCCCGTTCCGGCTTTTTCAGCTTCTTCATGACAAACAGGACAACTAACCCTGCGGCAATGACCACGCCGAACACCAAACATAAAAGTTTTACCAGTTCTATATCAAACAGCATTGTTTTCATTCCTCATTTCTGATCCCTTTAAAGCCGCTGTTCAGTGCCGTAAAGAAAGCCGTTTCATCTTCGGCAGCTTCTTCCTGATGAGAAACGGCAACGGTATGTTTGGGCGGCTTGTGTGCTTCCGACAGGGGAGACGGCTCTTTCAGGGCAGGATGTTCCTCTTTCAGCCGCTTCCTGTAAGTGGCAATGTCTTTTTTCAGCTTTTCATTTTCCCGTTTCAGCTCCTCGTACCGTTCCAGCTGACGGGAAGCCGTATGCAGATAAGTTTCAATCTGTTCTCCGAGAGCCTCTGCCTCGATGCCGTATTTTCGGATACGGTCGCACAGATTCACGGCAGTCAGTATGGCAGCGGCAGTAATGGAAATTCTGCCGCTGCTGCACATTTCCTGTATGCTGTCATCCACTTCTTTAGCAAGCCCTTTTGTATAATCTGCACTTTCCTGTGTCAATACTGTATACTCGGTGCCTGCCACACGGATCTTCACCTTGCTTTTTGTTGTTTCTTCCATCGCACCGCACTCCCTTTCTGCCCCTCTATTATAGTACATTTTCGGGAAATAGAAAAGATGTATTTCGGAAAAATACCGTTTTATCAAATTCCGACAGCAAAAAATAACAAATTTTTTAAATTTTAGTTGAAAATTTATAAATTATGGGTTATAATAGATGTTGCGTGCGTAAGCATACACAGTAAAACCTACTGTCAATCTCGGAAGGGGAATCATTATGTCAAAATCAAAGCTCACTCCCAGTGAAGCAAGAGAGCTGATTATTGCCAAGCTCTCCCACAATTTCGGTGTCACACCCAATGACGCAACCGATGAACACTACTATAAAGCGGTCGCACTCGTTCTGAAAGACATCATGCGTGAACAACAGAAAACCTTTACCTCTGCGACTGTCACCCAGGGGGCGAAAACCGTCTACTATCTCTGTATGGAGTTTCTCATGGGACGTTCCCTGAAAAATGACCTGTACAATCTCGGGCTGGAAGAAACCATGACACAGGCTCTGCAAGGCCTGCACATCAAGATCGAAAACATCTATGAACAGGAACCGGATGCAGGACTTGGCAACGGCGGCTTAGGACGGCTGGCTGCCTGCTTCCTTGACGGTCTGGCAACACAGAACTATTCCTCCATGGGTTATTCCCTGCGGTATGAGTACGGGATCTTCAAGCAGAAGCTTATTGACGGCTGGCAGACAGAACTGCCGGATTTCTGGCTGCCGGGCGGTTCGGTATGGCTCCAGCCCCATCCTGAAAAGTCCATTCCCGTTTTCTTTGACGGTCACGTGGAGGAAGCGTGGGACGAGAACCATCACAGCATTGAACTGAAAAATGCCACCAAGGTGATTGCCACTCCTTATGATATGCTGGTACCGGGCGAGGGCGGCAAGGGTATCAGCCGTCTGCGTCTGTGGGCTGCCACCTCCGACAACTTTGACATGAAGCTGTTCAATTCAGGAGATTATATCCGTGCCATGGAGCAAAAAGCCATGGCAGAGAGCATTACCAGGGTTCTCTACCCCGAGGACAACCACTCCGAAGGCAAAAGCCTGCGTCTGAGCCAGCAGTACTTCCTTGTTTCCGCCACCATTCAGGATATTATCCAAAGACATCTCCGGAATTACGGCACACTGGACAACCTGCCCGACTATGTGGCGATCCACCTGAATGACACCCACCCTGTTCTTGCGGTTCCCGAGCTGATGAGGATCATGCTGGACGAGTGCGGCTATGAGTGGGACAAGGCATGGGATATCGTGACAAGAACCATTGCCTATACCAACCACACCGTGATGAGTGAAGCACTCGAATGCTGGCAGGTAGAGCTGTTCTCCCGCAGACTGCCCCGTATCTACCAGATCGTGGAGGAAATCAACCGCCGTTTCTGTGAACAGGCACTGCTTGCCGGTATCGACGGTGCAAGAATCGGCAGGATGGCTGTTATCCATGACGGTATCGTGAGAATGGCTAACCTTGCCGTCATTGCCAGCCACTCTGTCAACGGTGTTTCCAAACTGCACAGCGAGATTCTCAAGGAATCCGTGTTCAGCGACTTCTACAATGTCACGCCTGAAAAATTCAAGAATGTTACCAACGGTATCGCCCACAGACGCTGGCTGAACCAGTCCAATCCCGGACTTGCCGCCTTTATCACCGATTTGGTGGGCAACGAGTTTGAACGGGATGCCAATGCCCTTGAAAAGCTGCTTGCCTATAAGAATGATGCCGCCGTTCTGGAACGCCTTGCCGCCATCAAGAAAGAAAACAAGGAACGTATGGCAAAATATATCAAAGAAAACAACGGCATTGTGGTGGATACCGACTCCATCTTTGATGTACAGGTGAAGCGTCTGCATGAATATAAGCGTCAGCTCATGAATGCCCTGCATATCTACAGCACGTATCTCTGGCTCCGTGACAATCCCAATGCCGATTATCAGCCAAAGACCTATATCTTTGGTGCCAAGGCCGCCCCGGGCTACTACTTTGCCAAGCAGATTATTCAGTTTATCGTGGCACTGGCCAACAAAATCAACAGTGATCCCCGTGTCAATCAAAAGCTGAAAGTGGTCTATCTGGAGGATTACCGTGTATCGGTTGCGGAAAAGCTTATTCCCTCCGCCGAAATCAGTGAACAAATCTCCCTTGCCGGTACGGAAGCTTCCGGTACCAGCAACATGAAGTTCATGATTAACGGTGCCATCACCCTCGGTACGCTGGACGGTGCCAATGTGGAGATTCTGGAGGCTGTCGGCAATGACAATGCCATTATCTTCGGCATGACAACCCCCGAAGTCAACCAACTGAAAAAACAGGGCTATTATCCCTCCGTTCCCTACAACAACAATCCTATTATCCGACAAGCAGTGGACGGGATCCGTTCCGAATTCGGGTTCGATGATATTGCCCGTTCGCTTTCTACCACCGATCCGTATATGGTACTGGCAGACTTTGCCGATTACTCCTCTACCCAGCAGAAAGCCTCCCGTCTGTATCTCGACAGTCCGACCTGGAACAGGATGTCGCTGGTCAATATTGCCAAAGCAGGCCGTTTTGCAGCTGACCGTTCTATCCGTGACTATGCCGAAACCATCTGGGGCATTCATCCCGTTGAACTCCCGTAATAGCCAGCAACCGACAGGAATGGTATCCCTGTCGGTTGCTTTGTTTTCCGGAATGAACGATGCCTTTCAGGATTTTTTAAGTTTTCGGGTGTATGATAAGATGGAAGATGGAACTTTTTACAGAAAAAGTTCATTCTTTTTTTTAACAATCGTCAAATTCAAGCAAAAACAGAATGATATAATGGTAAAAACAGGAAAGCGGTGAATGGTATGCATATTTTGATAGCAGATCCTGACAGGGATTTTCTTCTGTCCTACAAGACACTTTTAGAGCTTTCGGAAAACAGCGTGCAGACAGCGTTCGATGGAACACAGGTCATTGAAAAGCTGGCTTCGGAACGCTTTGATGCTGTGATACTGAATGAAAGTATCCCCCGTATACGCTACAGTGAGATTGTGAAAGTGCTTAGGGAGGACAACATTCCCGTACTCGTGATATCGGAAAGAGCGGCAGATACCACGGTGATGTCTATCAGACTGCCGTTCATGCCCGTGGAACTGACAGAAAAACTTGCAGCTTTGCAAAGCAGGGGGCAACAAAATGGATAAAGTCAGAAAAAAATTTGTCTTTTATGCAGAAATTGCGGTATTGATACTGCTGACAGTACTGTTGTCGGTGCTGAATATCATCAACTTTACGATGGTGGCGGATGATGCCGACCGCATGACCGAGGCTATGTCCCGTTCGCCGGGTAAATTCTATGAAGCACGCAATAATCCGTCCGGCTTTGGACGCAGCTTCGGCATGGGTCCCGATTCACCTGAAATGAATGCGTCTTTGCGGTATTTTACCTACGCTGTCGACAAGGAAGGCAATGTCGAACAGATTGAACACAGAATGTCGGCGGTACCCGAAGCAGCGGCATTGGAATGGGTACAGAGCCTTGTCCATGAATCAACGGGCTGGACACATCTCATCTATCGTTACCGTGTGTATGAAAAGGACGGCAAAACCTTTGTCACGGTGATCGACCAGGGACGGGAGCTTTTGCCGTCTTACAGGATCCTGCTGATTTCGGCAGTGGGAGAAGTGCTGGTACTGCTGATCAGTTATCTGGTACTGCTGAGAGTGGGAAAGAAACTGTTCGAGCAGTTCGATGAGGCGGACAGAAAGCAAAAACGCTTTATCTCCAGCGTGGAGCATGATTTCAAAATGCCGCTGACCATTATCAGTGCCAATACCGAAATCATCGAACGCCGCAGCGGGACGAATGACCAGACGCAGGCTATCAACCGACAGGTCAGAAAAATGACGGGACTGGTCAAACATCTGGGAGCCTTGTCCATCTTTGAAGAAAAGGATATGGCGATTGCTTCCGTTGACCTTTCCAAGATGATGACGGATGTGTTTGACAGCCGGAAAGAACAGATGAAAGAAAAAAAGATTGCCTGGGAAGCCGCCATCACTCCTGATATCACGATAGAGGGCGATGGACAGGCATTGCAGAAGCTGCTGACAGAACTGGCAGACAATGCCTGGCGGTATGCACTGACCAAGGCGTCCTTGACCCTCAGAAAGCAGGGGGATCGCATTATCATCCTGCAAGCCAATGATACCGACCTGCCCAACGGCAGCATTGACCAGATATTCGACAGGTTCACCACCCTCAGCAATGCCAAAGATACGGACGGTCTGGGACTGTCCTACGTCAAAGACATTGCCAAAGCCCACAATGGCAGGGTGTCTGCCAAGGTCAATAACCATCAGTTCCTATTGGAAATCGCACTGTAGCAGGAGGTGACATATATGGCAGTTGTTTCTAATCCCGTAGTCGTCATGAAACGCTATGAGATGAAGTACATTCTGTCTGACGAACAGACAGCGTACTTCAAGGAAAGTGTGAAGGACTACATGAAAATCGATAAATTCGGTCTTACCTCGATTGCTTCTCTTTACTATGATACGCCTGATTACAGGCTGATTCGTACCTCGGTCGAAAAACCGCCCTTTAAAGAAAAAATACGGCTGCGTTCCTACGGCATTGCCACAGACGATTCTCCCGTGTTTCTGGAACTCAAACGCAAGGCTTACGGCATTGTCTATAAAAGACGTGTACAGTCCACCATCCCGCTGGTCAGGAAATTCTTTGACGGGGAAGGGGATATCTGTGCCGGCGGTCAGATTAACAGGGAAATTACCACGTTCCGTGACTACTATCAGACACTCGTCCCGGCGTGTATGATTATTTATGACAGAGTCGCTTACTTTCAGCCTGACGGCGACCTGCGGCTGACGATTGACCACAATCCCCGCTACCGCTATGATGACCTTGACCTGCGGGTGTCCATGAACGGCACGTCCCTTTTGAAGGATGGCTGCACGATACTGGAGGTCAAGGTGCAGCAGGCCGTTCCCCTCTGGCTTTCCGCTATCCTGACCAAGGGACAGATCTACAAAGGCAGCTTTTCCAAATACGGCGAAGCCTATCGGCAGCAATTGCTCCGTACCAGATAAACAGAAAGGAATGTTATTATGTTTGATTCTATCTATACCTCTATCGTGACAGCACCTCAATTTTTTATCATGGCGGCGGCTGCTATTCTGACAGGATTCCTGTATGCATGGCTCATGTCCTTTCGGATACGCTCCAAAAAACGCTTCTTTATCGTTGTTGCCATTGTGCCGTTCATCGTTGCCGCAGTTATCACCTTTGTCAACGGCAATATCGGGGCAGGTGTTGCTATTGGCGGAGCCTTCAGTCTTATCCGCTTCCGGAGTGCACAGGGCAGTGCCGATGAAATTGCCGCCATCCTCATTGCCATGGGTTCGGGCATTGCGTTCGGGATGGGCTATGTCGGTTACGGTATCGTGATACTGCTTTGCATGGCTGTTTTGTTTTTGTTGCTGTCCGTTCTCCCCATATTTGAACATAAAAGCATGACCGAGGACAGACTGCTCCGGATTACCATCCCCGAATCCCTTGAATATTCAGGGGCATTTGACGATACCTTTGCCCACTATCTCAAAAACTGGGAGAATGCCGGCGTGAAAACAACCGGAATGGGTTCGATGTTCCGTCTTTCCTTCAAAGTGCAGATGAAAGATCCCGCCGAGGAAAAAGCATTCATTGATGAACTCCGCACCAAAAACGGCAATCTGGAAATTGCGGTGCTTCCTTATACCGAACCGCAGAACCAACTGTAAAGGAGAGAGGAATATGCCCAAAAAACGGACAGCTATCTTTATGGCTCTGGTATTGTCGGCAGTCATGCTGGCAGGCTGCGGCGATACAGCTTCCTCCACGGTGTCACAGGCGTCTGTGGAGAGTCAGGCGGATTCTTCGGCGGTGCAGGAGTCGGCCGATGAAAATTCCTTGTTTGCGGACGGTGACTATAAGGATGTCACTTCCGAGGAGGCCAATGCCACTATTACCCTTGCGGGCAGCGAAGGGACGATCTCCGATACGACAAGAGGTTCTTCCGGCAGTGAAGTGACCATTACCTCCAAGGGGATTTACAGGGTGACAGGCTCTTCCGAAAATGTCACCATCACCGTCAATGATACCTCCCAATCGGGGAATATCTATCTGGTACTGGATAACGTCAGTATGACCAATACCGCCAATGCGTGTATCCATGTACAGGCGTGTGACAAGCTGATTATTCAGTGCGTGGGAGACAATACGCTTGCTTTTCAAAGCACGGACAGCAGTGCCAAAATTGACGGTGCCATCTATGCCAAAGATGACGTGACCATCAACGGTTCGGGAACACTTGCCGTTAGCTCCCATCTGCACGGCATCGTCTGTAAGGAGGATCTGAAAGTAACGGGTGCTTCTGTATCGGTAGCGGCCGACAGTATCGGGATACAGGCGGAGGATTCTTTCAAAATCGGCGGAGGTACCGTCACCGTGACCTCGGGACATGACGGGGTACAGCTCTCAAATGATGACAATACCAGTATCTTCTATCTGTCGGACGGCACACTGAACGTCAATGCAGGCTATGACGGACTGTCCGTCAAAACGGGCAGTATGGTTCTGGAGGGCGGTACTGCCAATATCACGGCAGGCGGCGGTTCGGAGAGTGCCAAAAACAGTGATACTTCCCAAAAGGGAATCAAATGTGACGGTGACATTACCGTTTCGGGTGCTGACGTGAGGGTTTCAAGTGCCGATGACGCTGTTCACAGCGATGGCAATATGACTGTCAACTCGGGGACACTGAACCTCTCTTCCAGTGATGACGGCATGACCGCCGCAGGTAAGATCGTCCTGAACGGCGGTACGGTGGCAGTCACCAAATCCTATGAGGGCATGCAAGCGGAAGATATTACCATCAATGGCGGTGATGTGTCCGTCACGGCCAGCGATGACGGCATCAATATTGCAGGCGGCAGTGATTCGAGCCTGACCATCAACGGCGGTACAGTGTATGTCAATGCCTCGGGTGACGGCCTGGACAGCAACGGCTGTATCTACATTACAGGCGGTACAACCATTGTGGAAGGTCCCACAACAAACGGCAACGGTGCCTTGGACAAGGGTGACGGCAGTGGCTGTGTGGCAAGCATTACAGGCGGTACGGTTCTTGCTCTCGGTACAACGGACATGGCAGTGAACTTCGATACCGGCACGCAGTGTTCTGCACTGGTCAATCTTTCAGGGGAAAGCGGTACGGAAATTTCCGTGGATGACGGTTCGGGATTCACCTTTACGGCATCCAAGAACTTTGCGTGTGCAGTCTATTCCTCCCCGAACATGACGCAGGGCAGTTCCTATACCCTGACAGCGGGCAGCAATACCGCTGTCATGGATTTCTCCTCCGGCCTTTACTACAGCAATGTCAGCCGTATGGGCGACAGACCATAATACAGCACCACCCCCCACCTGTTCAACGGGCGGGGGGTGATTGCCGTGAATATCCGCAGAATGGTATTGAAAAAATACGGCGGTTGTCATATAATAGATATATCTTGAAAGAAATCGAGGGATCATATGAAAAAACCATTGTTTGTCATTGCTGAAATCCTGTTCACCACTGCTTTTGTTGTCACCGCAGCAGCAGCGGCGGCCGTGGCAGTCGATCTGAAAACCGATATGTTCCGCATAGATCAGTGGGATCCGCTGAAACTGGGCAGTCTGTTGCCTGCTGAAAGCAGTACTCCGGTACAGGTGTCCGAGATCAGTGCCGTGCCGAGCGGCAAGCTTGAGGAATCCTCTGAAGAACCGTCTGAAGAGCCTTCCAAAGAAGAAATCGAATTGGTGCTGTATGAACCCGACGGACTGGAAAGCCAGCCGAAAGACCTCAGCGAACTGCTGAAAGCGTATGAATATACCTATGAAAAAAATCTCCCCGGCAACCGGCTGATCGTGATCGAACCTGACCACGATGCCGCAGACAGGCGTGCGGTGGTGTACTGCTATGAAAAATCGGAGTTTACAGGCTATTGGTGGAACATTGCAGGAGAAAATCAACCGCTTTGCGAAGAAGCCTATATCGGCAAAAACGGCTCTGCTTATGAGATAAAAAACAACGACAAAAAAACACCCGCCGGCATCTGGACGGCAGGAGAGGGCTTTTACACAGGGGAAAAGCCTGAAACGGATTACCCCCTCTTTGCGATTACCAAGGATACTTACTGGATCACCGATGAAAAGTCGTCCTCTTTCAACTGCCATGTAGAGGGAACTGCTGACAAGGATTGGACAACCGCCCTACATATGGCAGACCACAAGGAACTGTATCAATACGGTCTTGCAGTGAACTATAACACCGAACCCCCTGTCAAGGGCAAAGGTTCTGCCCTGTTCCTGCAATGCGGCAGTGCTGCCACAGACGGCAGTATTGCCCTTCCGACCGATACCATGAAAACCATACTGGAATGGCTGGATAAGGAAAGCACACCGTTGGTATGGATTACGCCCTGAAAGGAAGCCGTGCTGTGGATATTTTCTTTTATATTCTGACAGGTGTTGCCGTGCTGACACTGTTGTTTATCGGGACGGGAGAGTTCCTGCTGGAGAAAAAGAAGTTTGTCTGGTACCACTACATCCCGCAGGCCGTTATCAATGCCGCCTTAGGCTTGGCAGGACCGTCCACGCTTTTCTTCATGCTCGAACACGCCGATGAAAACAAGTCATGGGTCTTGGGCATTCTCTATCTTTGCGGGGTTCTCCTGAACAACCTCCTTTTCTTTGCCGCCTTTTTCAGAAAACCGCATTTCAATGTCAAATTCTACTGGACAACGGCTATCTTTTTTCTGTGTGTAGTATCGTTCTGGGGGTTTGAATGGATGATGTAAAAAGAAAGTCTTCTGCTGAATGGCTGTTCTTTGGACGGGCAGAAAAAAATTCATAAAAATTCTATTTTGTTATTGAAATTTCTATAAAAAAATATTATAATCAAATGGATAGGGACGGATGTCTGCTTGGACAAGCGGACATCTGCCAATAATTATCTCTTAACAGAAAGATGAAAGGAGATTACAATGATCTACACAAAAGAGGTTGAAATGATGTGCCCTGTTGCCAAGGGTGCAAAGCATGAACCGGCTCCGATTCCTGAAGAGGGCAAGTGGGTACATGCAAAACAAATCGGGGATATTTCCGGTTTTACACACGGTATCGGTTGGTGTGCTCCCCAGCAGGGTG
>ONUD01000135.1 GCA_900320925.1 uncultured Eubacteriales bacterium | reverse complement strand
GACGGACGATGGAAATTGCAGTTGGAAAATGCCACCGATGACAACTGTGTGATTACACAGATGGACTTTTATTCCATCTATCTCACCCAAAACATTCCACAGACGGCTGTTTCAGGACAGGCAGTCAGACTCTCTGCCTCCCTGAATGAAAAATCGGGTATCGTCAGTGATAGCGACCTGCTCGATACCATCAAAATGACTGCCACGGTGCGATGCAGTGATAAAGAGGATCAGCAGGTGGAATTGGTTCGACAGCCCGACAACACCTTTGCAGGCGAGTTCGTTCCCGAATCCACAGGTACATACCTGATTTTTTCCACTGCCACATCCGAAAAATTTACCAAGGACAGCACCACATTTTCCCTGACCGTTAAAAGCCAGCCCGATAGCGCCATTGCCGATGGCAACGGCAGCGGCGGCGGTGGTTTGCTTCCCGAAGCGGACGGACAGTTGAGAGATGATTTCCAAGGCTCAATAACAACCATTATCATTGTTTTGGTCATTGCTGTCATTGTGACATTTGTGCTGATCCTCCTGTTTGCCAAGCTCAGAGAGAAAAGAGAACAGCAGGCACTCTCTCTGATGAGAGCTGAACCGGATGCACCGCCGCTTCCTGAAAGACCTGCACCACCTGCACCGCCCATTGAAAAGGTCAAGGAAGGCCCAAAACCTACCGATCCTGATTATGTGGACATTCCGCTGGTGGAGCATGGCAGTCTGGAATCCCTGATCAAAAGAGGTTCTGACAATGCTTTTAATGCCAACGCAGACGATTACGAGGCAGACGCTTCTCTGGAAGCCCTTATCAAAAAAGGTCCTGACAACAATCTCGGTATCGGCTCGGTGAGTACCGAAGACGTCCCCGAATTTGAAGCCCCCGTTGATGACAGCTACCAGTCAGGTCATAATCTGTCCGATATGCTGGGCAGTCTGGATGACGGCGGCGTTGACCTGAATAAATACTGAGGAGGGAAATGGAATGGTAACAAAGGAAGAAATTGCAAAAATTGCAATCCTTTCCAAGCTCTTTGTGGCAGAGGACGAAATGGACAAGCTGACAGAGGATATGGCGGAAATCATATTCTTTGCCGATACCATCAACAATGCCTCTGACGAGGGCAGCGATTTTGACAATATCAACAATCTTTCCAATGTCCTGCGGGAAGATGAAGTCGTGCCGTCACTTGACAGGGAAAAAATCCTTGCCAATGCCAAGGACAGTGATGACGGCTGTTTCCTTGTGAAGAATATCATGAAATAAGTCAGAGGTGAATCAATACAATGATAGCAAAACTGCATTCCATGCTCCAAAACAAGGAAATTTCCTGCACGGAGCTGACACAAGCCTATCTCACTGCCATTGAAAAGGAGAATCCGGCACTCAATGCCTATGTCACGGCTACCCCTGAAACAGCATTGGCTGCCGCTCAAACGGTTGACCGGAAAATTGCTGACGGTGAATCCCTCGGACTGCTGGAGGGAATCCCCATGACCCTCAAGGACAATATCTCCACAGAGGGAATCCGTACCACCTGCTGTTCTAAAATTTTAGAGGACTATGTGCCAATCTATGACGCAACAGTCTGGAAGCTTCTCAAACAGCAAAATGTGGTACTCCTCGGCAAAACCAATATGGACGAATTTGCCATGGGTTCTTCCTGTGAAACCTCCTATTTCGGCGGGGCTAAAAATCCCCACAATGTCGGTCACGTGGCAGGAGGAAGCTCCGGCGGTGTAGCTTCTGCCGTGGGCGGCAACCTTGCCGTATACGGTCTTGGCTCGGATACGGGCGGTTCTATCCGCCAGCCTGCCAGCTTCTGCGGCATTGTCGGACTGAAACCGACCTATGGTGCCGTATCCCGTTTCGGACTGATTGCCTATGCTTCCAGCTTTGACCAGATAGGCCCCATTACCACCAATGTGGAAGATACCGCTATGGTATTCGATGCCATCGCCGCCTATGATACCATGGACTCCACCTCTCAGGGCAGAAAGGGAGAGCCTGTCTGCCGGACATTGAAAAATGATATTCGGGGCATGAAAATCGGCATTGCTAAAGAATATTTCGACGGTGTGCGGGACGATGTCAGAAAGTCCGTTGAACAGGCAATAGAAGTCTACCGTTCCCTTGGTGCAGAGATTGTTTCCTTTGACCTGCCCGCTCTGAAATATGCTCTGCCGGTGTACTACATACTTGCCTGTGCGGAAGCCTCCTCCAACCTCGGCAGATATGACGGTATCCGCTACGGCTACAAAGCCGAATCCTATTTTGATGTCAACGATATGATGAAAAAAACCAGAAGCAACGGCTTTGGTGAGGAAGTCAAAAGAAGAATCCTGCTCGGCACCTATGTTCTCAGCTCCGGCTACTACGATGCCTACTACAAAAAAGCACAAAATCTGCGTGGTACCATCGTCAATGCTTTCAAAAATGCTTTTGAAAGCTGTGATGTCATTCTTGCCCCCACCGTTCCCATGACGGCCTTTGAAAACGGTCATGCCGTCAGTGACCCCGTGGAAACCTATCTGACCGATATCTGCACCGTTCCTGTCAATATCTGCGGTCTGCCTGCGGTATCCGTACCCTGCGGCTTTGATGACAAGGGACTGCCCATTGGTATGCAGCTCATTGGCAACAGCTTCCGTGAAAGCACCATTCTCAATGCCGCATGGCAGTATGAGAAGGCCGCTTCTGCCTACCGTTCTGCCGATTTCGGCGTGAAACTTTGAGAAAGGAGTGGAATGACATGAAATATGAATTAGTTGCAGGTTTTGAAACACACGTGGAGCTTGCTACCAATACCAAAATCTTCTGCTCCTGTACTACACAGTTCGGCGGAGAACCCAATACCCACTGCTGTCCTATTTGTATCGGTCTGCCCGGTACCCTCCCTAAACTCAACAAAAAAGTCATTGAATATGCCATTCGTGCCGGTCTTGCCACCAACTGCGAGATTGCCGAAATCTCCAAAATGGACAGAAAAAACTACTGCTATCCCGATCTGCCGAAAGCTTACCAGATTTCCCAGTATGATATGCCGCTGTGTAAAAACGGCTTTATCCGGCTTTCCAACGGCAGAAAAATCCGTATCCTCCGTATCCATATCGAAGAGGATGCCGGCAAGCTTGTCCACAGCAGGGGCAGTACACTGGTTGACTATAACAGGGGCGGTGTGCCGCTTATCGAAATCGTGACAGAACCTGATTTCCGCAGCATTGACGAAGCGAAGGAATATGTGGAACGCTTACAGCTTATCATGCGTTATATCGGCGTTTCCGATGCCAAAATGCAGGAAGGCTCCATGCGGTGTGATGTCAACATCTCTGTCCGTCCGGCAGGCTCCGAAACCCTCGGTACCCGTACCGAAATCAAAAACATGAATTCCATTACCTTTATCGCCAAGGCGATGGAATATGAATACAACCGTCAGGTAGACCTCATTGAAAGCGGCGAAAAGGTCATTCAGGAAACTCTCCGCTATGATGATGTCAGCAATACAACGTCCAGTATGCGTGGCAAGGAAGATGCCAATGATTACCGCTACTTCCGTGACCCTGACCTTGTTACTATCCATGTGCCGAGAGAAAAAGTGGAAGAAATTCGTGCCACCCTTCCCGAACTGCCTGACAAAAAGCTGGAACGCTACATCAATGACCTTGAACTCCCTGAAAAAGATGCACAACTGCTTGTCAAATACAAAAAAGTCGCTGACTTCTTTGAAAAGGCCATTGTCGGTGTCAAAACACCCAAAACTGCTTCCAACTTTATTATCGGTCAAATCTTCCGCTATGTAGAAAATGAAAACGAAAAGGAAGCCTTCCATATCAAGGTCACTGCCGAAAGCCTGAATGAACTCATCAAGCTTCTCGACAGCGGCAAAATTCGCATGAATCTTGCCAAATCCACCCTTGACAAAATGCTGGAAACAGGACAAAAACCCAGTGAACTGCTCTCCGAAAGCGATATGGCAGGTCTGGACGAAACTACCTTTAACACCCTCTGCCAACAGGCGGTGGAAGCTAATCCAAAAGCCGTTGCCGACTACCAAAACGGCAAGGAAAAAGCAATCAAATCCATTGTCGGCTTTGTCATGAAAAACAGCCGTGGAAAAGCCGATGCCATGGCCGCTGAACAGAAAATTAAAGAGCTGATTGCTCCGTAAAAGAAAAATCCCTGAAAGTTACTGTACTTTCGGGGATTTTTGTGATAGAATAAAAGAAAGGAGTTGATAACCATGGGCTTTCAAGATGACTGGATGATGCGGCAAATCGAAATGATGACACGTTTCGTTGCCAATGTGGTATTCGGACAGAGAGAATCTGATGTGAAGTATGAAATTATCGGCGATCTTCAGGATACCGCCACCCTCACACCAACTGACCTGCTCCATCTGCAACTGATGAGAATGATTAAAGAGGGACAATACGGTGAAGCAGAAGATGTTCTGTTCGACAACCTGCTCTACTCTGACGACTATATCCGACTGGCTTCCGATTTCTACATGAAACTCAATGCCCTGAGCAATGAACAACTCGAAGCAGGCAACTTTTCCAGAGATGAAGTGTATGAGGGCTATATTGAAATCATGTCCCTGTTGGGCGTTCCCATTGACGTGTTCGGGCAGGGCAACCGAACCGATTACCAGTAAGAAAGGTATCTCTATGGATTACAGAAAACAATATGAAAGCTTGCAGTTTAAAGATGATTTCATGTTCGGAGCAGTCATGAGTGACTTGAGCATTGCCAAACGTGTCATCAGTGTCATTCTTGCAGACGAAATTCCCGACATTGAACACTGTGAACTGCAAAAAACTGTCAAAAACGATGTGTACAGTCATGGTGTCCGCTATGACGTGTATATCCGCACCAAGGACGGCAAAAAAGTCTACAATGTGGAAATGCAGGCTCAACGTATCAAATACGCCCCCAAAAGAAGCCGCTATTACCTTTCCTCTTCTGACATGGACTTCCTTGCACAAGGAAATCTATATACTTCCCTGCCTGAAACCTACATCATTTTCATTTGCGATTTTGATGTATTTGACAAGGGTAGTGCTATCTACAAGTTTGAGAATTACTGTATCGAGGAACACCTGCCGCTTGATGATAAGGCATACAAAATCTTCCTCAACACCACGGGCAAGACCCCACGAAAGGAGCTGCAAAATCTTATGACCTACATCAGAGATAATATGCCAAAAGATGAGCTTACCAGTGACATTCAAAAAAAGATACAGTCTGTATATCATGATGGAAAACTGTATTCCGAGTATGTCAAGGAACAGCAGAACACCATGCTGATTCAAGAAAAAGCCCATGAAGAGGGAAAAACGGAAGGTATCATGGAAACTATCACGAAGCTTATCAAAAAAGGCTTCAATAAGGACAGTATTATCAGCCTGCTGGATATATCGGAAGAAGATGCACGCTTCTATTTCAGCAACCCGCAAACTACCTGAACAACAGAAAGGAACTGTCATGGCAAAAGAAACGAAAACAAATGCAATGCGTCAACTGGACAGCAAAAAAATCCCCTATCAGGAGCATGAATACTCCGATGCAATCGCAGGTGTAGAGGTTGCCAACGCTCTGGGTGAAGATGT
>ONUD01000133.1 GCA_900320925.1 uncultured Eubacteriales bacterium | reverse complement strand
TTGCCGGCAAAGATATAGTGGTCGGCATAATGGTCGGGTTTAATCCCCCTGCGAACACAGTCCTGCTCGTCCAGTATCTCCAGACGGACATTTTCAAACAGTTCCTTCACAAATTCCATACCCACATAGTTATCAAGTTCAGCATAAATCTCATCAATAGAGGATACCCCATGCTTGTCAAAGTACTTGACATAGCCGCCGAAATCCTCTTTGACAATGCACCTTTCCTCGTCATCACGCAAAGAGGACTGCATTTTGGCTTCTCTGGCAATCGCCACAATATCTCTTGCATTGCCGAAATTGGCTCTGTCACGCTGGTCATAGAGGTTTTGGAAGAACAGCTTCAAATCAAGGGATTCCTCTATCCGATAGCCGTCCTTTTCGCAGTTCGATACAAAGATACTTTGCAGCAAATCAGGCTTGTAGTCCTCAATGGTCAAAATGTTTGCCTTGCTGAAACGGCTGGACAAGCCTGCATTCATTTTCAGCAACTCGTCCATGGGTTCAGGATAGCCTGCCATAATCATGCAGAACCGATACTGTTTCGGATTGGTCATAATGGCAACCAATTCATCAATGGCCTGTTTCGGATAGTTATTTTCCTCACTGCCGTCCAGCAGGGAATAGGCATCGTCAATGAACAACACGCCTTCCTGTGCCGACATAACAGCCTCTCTTGTTTTGCCCGTAGTACCGCCCACGTACCTGTCAACAAGGTCATCTCTGGTGGCTTCCACGGTCAGTCCCTTTTTCAGAATCCCGTTTTCATAGAAAATCTGTCCAATCAATCTGGCAACAGTCGTTTTACCGACACCGGGATTCCCCTTGATGACAAAGTGCGGCACGGGATAGTCAAAGGCAATGGCATCATCGGGTGTATTCAGCCGTTCACTGGCACAAATTTTTTTAGACTTTTTGCGTTTCGGCTGATTGGCTAAGGCACGGGCTTTTTTCTGCTTGTAATCCTTGACAATCTCCTGTATACGTTGTGCCACACTCTCCCAACCCCGTGTATGCATCAAGATTTCCATCGGGTCGCCGGAATCTGCCTTGAAACGGCTGTATATCTTCTTGATAATGTTTTCATCAAACGGTACGGTATCACTGTCCTGCTGACGCATATAGTAGGCAATGTTTTCATAAACGGAACTCAAATAGCCCGCACGATTTTCTTCCCTGTCCGCTTCACGGCTGAGGTACATCAGGGAAGATACCATCTTGGGCATCTCTGCCATCTGATAGGACAAGCGTTTGCCGCTGTCACCCACAATACGCAGATACTCCAGCATATAACGAAATTCATCCTGATTTGGCAAGCCGATATACATCGTACAGCTTCTGTTAATCGTTTTATTATCATTGAAAAAGCGGCTGCGGAATATATCTCCGCTGGGCAGCTTGTCAAACATTCCGGAAATGGCATCGGCATTCATCTGGGGTGCCAGAAAAATACAGATATTGTCATTGCCGTTGAGCGTGTATTCATCCCACAAGTGGGACAGCAATTCAGTATATTGCTGCTGAGGGGCAGCGTTGTCCGTGACAAAATCCTGAAAGAACGTAAAGACAACGGCGGTCTTGACAGAGGAATCCGCCATCATCTTTTTAGCATCGTCCAGAAATTCCGCAGGGGTAATTTTAGGCTGCTTATACACCATTTTCTGTTCTTTCGGTTCTTGCGGCTCGGCAGATTTTTGGATATCCTCCTGTACCTGCTGTTGTTGTCTTGCCTTGGGGCTGAGAATACGGCGTTTGGGTTTGTCGGCAGTCTGGTGCTTGTTCCTGTTGATGGCAAGCACCGCACTTTCATCGTCTAATACATACTTGCCTGTATTCTTTGCCCCCGAATAAAACACAATTTTCTGATATCCCAGACTTTTCAAATAGGCATTCAGGTAGGGACGGAAATTATTTTTTTGCAGGTCGGGTGAGAGAAACATATCATCTAAGTTGCCGTACAGCAAAAATATTTTATTCAGTTCGGGTCTTTCCAGTATCGAACTCATAATTTACTCCATTTTCAGTTTCTTTTTGGTTTCGGTATCGGCAGACAGTTGGTTTCTGGTAGCGGCATTGCACTGAATATCCACACTGGCATACGGATTGCTGCCCTTGACAACATTTTCGATACATTCACGGTAATAAGCTTTGCGTTCCTCGTTGGCTTCATCACCCTTGATTTGTTTCAGTTCCACTTTAGTCTGTATATCGCCGTCCTGCATGACCTCGGGAGCAAGCGTGACAATCAGTTCTTCTCCTGTGGATTCATTGGCAAGACCGATATGCAGTGCCTTGTCATGGCAGTCGTTGTCATAGGCATAGCCGTTGAACAGGAAGTTATGCTCCTCAAAGAAGTCAATAATTTCTTCACTCATGTTCTGACGGGAGAACGCATTATTCATATTGATCATGCCCTTGTTGATACAGTTGGAAGCCTGCGGATAGAGTTCATTGTTCAGGAAGTCAATACATTCTTTCAACTGCTGTGTTGTCAGCCGGTCGGCATTCTCTGCACGAAGGGCATTGTACAATTCATTAACTTTATTCATCAGATAGTCATACCGTGTCTGTCCTTTGGCATTCTTATCAGTGTAATCGGCAATCCTGACCCCGACAATATCATTTGAGATAGGCTTGCCGGCGGCCTTTTCCGCATAGTCTTTGGCCTCCTGCGAGATAGTCCCCTGTGCTTCGGTAAAGTTTTTCACTTCCTGCGACAGCACCAAGGCAAGACCATAATAATTCTCCCACTCCTGCTTTTTGGCATCGGCTTCAAAAATTTCCTCCAGTGTATTCACAGCAACATCTTTGCCGCTTGCCAAAGCACTTTCATACCTGCCCTTGTTGTACAGGTCAATCGCCTGATTCAACTGGCTGTTGAGTGATACCATCTGACGGGAGGAATACTTTTCCCCCTCAAAGTCATCGGCAAGGGACTTTAACAAAGCCTTTGCTTCCTCAATATAGGATTTTGCAAATTCCTTTGCTTTCTGCTCCTTGGCAGACAAATCTGCCTGCAATTGCTGTAATTCTCCCATATTTTTGGCATACTGGCGGTTGATATTTTCCGTCACGTTTGCCATTGTATCGGCAATTTCCTTGCGGTAGCCGAGATTGAAGTCATTTTGTGCCTGATAGATTCGCTTCATGGAAGCACTGCGGGAGTCCTTGATTTTTCCAAGATATTCCTGATACGCCATCACATCATTCTGCTGTGCAATTTTTTGCAGTTCGTTTCTCTGCACATTCAGCTCTCCCATCATGGTATCAAACGTTTGTGCATTGCGTTCTGCCTGACGGTTCATGCTTTCCTGCATTTCACTGCGGAAACTGCCGATTTTATTTTCCACGCCCCTTGTATTGACAGGCGGTCTTTGAATGGGCTGTGCAGGCTGGGGCTGTGGAGCCTGCTGATAACCCTGATACGTTTGCTGATAGTATTGTGTTTGCTGTTGGTGTTGTTGAATACGCTGTTGGATTTCCCTGCGTTGGGTGCGTTCACGGGAGGCATTGACTGCCCCTCTTGCCGCCGCCGCTACGCCTGCCACTGCCAGTCCTCCCAGAATCAGCGGCAGTCCTCCTGCGGCAATCATCAATGGTACAATAATCAATCCGCTTGCTTCTCCACTCATT
>ONUD01000131.1 GCA_900320925.1 uncultured Eubacteriales bacterium | reverse complement strand
GCCATGACTTGCCACACTGTTTTTGACTACTTTTTGAATTTCACAGTACTCGATGTCAGGAATTTCCTCTGCGAGGATGACACATAAGACTTTTTTGGCAATATGGATATCACGCATGACTGCACCGAACATAAAATCATCCTTGAATTGCAGACTTTCATATTGTTTTCTGAAATCCACGAGCCATACACTTCCTTATATTGATTATATACAAAAATCCGTATTTTTTCAACACTAAAATTCAATGCACAGCCATTGGTTTTGTATTGCCGACTCTGTCCATCAGGCGGAGCATGGGAGGAATCACGATGATTTGCACCACGCTCATCACTACACATTGTAAGATTCTCATTCCTACCTTTGTCCAATAAAACTCCACAAAGGGAGTTCCCTCCGTGATACTGAGCATGGTCAGCCAGAGCGATGTGACAAACAAACTAATCACGCACTGTGTCACCACCACGGACAATACAATCCGCACCATGCCCGTTTTTTTGTGGAGGAACCAACCGTATATAACACCAATCAAGGCATAGGTGAGGGTAATTTGCGGCACCCATGCTCCCACGGGATGAATCAGATAGCTGATAATATCCCCGAACCCTGCCACGACT
This sequence comes from uncultured Eubacteriales bacterium, assembly GCA_900320925.1. Lineage (GTDB taxonomy): Bacteria > Bacillota > Clostridia > Oscillospirales > Acutalibacteraceae > UBA1213. Next base: position 10,359 of record ONUD01000131.1, on the reverse strand, counting down.
GCTCCTCCTGTACCGCCGTACAGTCTTGCCGCCATCACCACGGGAATAAAGGACAGTGTCAGCTTCACGGTATCATTATGAAATACCTCCAGCATACCCAATACTACCTGTGCCGCCATCAGCAATGCCAAAACCGTCAGCATTTGCACCGATGTTTTCAGACGTTCCCTGTTTTTTTCCATATAAAAACCTCCTTATTATAACAGACCATCGCTGCAATAATAAAGAGGTTGTTTCCCGATATTATTGTACAGCGGGATGCAATCTGTGTACCGCAAGAATCCTTTTCGTCCGCATGACAACTCCCCGTTCACACGGCACTTAACGCACACAAATTTACTCTGCACGAATTACTATACTCTTCTGTTTTTCTTTTGTCAAGACTGCATTTTGAGGCGTATCCGCAGTGTCAGACCCGCTTCATTTTTCAGAACGGAAACACTGTCCCGACGGATACGTTGTTCGCTGTCCAGCATTTCATTAGCATGATCCACATAGTAATAAAACTGGTAGGGGGAACGATAAAACAGACTGTCAATATACTCCGCATAGGTCATTGCCGTGCCGAACCGCAGCGGCAGATATACTTCTCCCTTGTTCACCCTGTCCACAATGGCACTGATGACTTTGGCATTCGTTGCCGCATCGAACTGCTCAATCAGGATTCCCTCTGCCATATAGTAATTCATCTCTTTGGCGGTACACATTGGTACAAAAAAGTTATATCGTACCTCTGTTCCTTCACCGCTGCTTTCGGCAAGCACGGCGGCAAGGTCAGGATTGATAGAATGGTTCTTGCCAATAGCTTCCGCATGGAGATTAAAATACTCATAGATAATAAACCCGTCCTTGTCATTGTCATCCCACGTCGGGTCAAGGTGGTACCACTCATTGTTCAGTTCCACGACATTCCACATATGCAGTACACCGTCTGCTTCTCCCCGGATGGTCAGACATGGTATTCCTACCTTTGAGAGCAGGATCTGCATAGATTTCGCATAGCCCTCGCACACGGCTTCTCCTGTCACCAAGGCACCGTATGCCGAAAAATACTGCCAGCCGTCCGAAGATACCTCCACCCCCGTCTTATAGCGGCAGTACTCCAGCAGTCTGTCATGCACTGCCCTCTCCCGTTCATACTCTGAAAGGTGTGAAGAAACCGAAGAAACGATTTCATTCACCCGCTTGTTGAACAGTTCAATACAGTCCTTACATGCATCGGCAGACAATACGGAATAAAACTCCACAATGGTATCCTCTCCCGCATAGGCATAGCCGAACAGGTTCTCCAGCCAGAACACCTGCGGATTGTCATAGATATAGGCATTCACCACTTCACGAATGTCAAACTCCGACAGTTTTTCTCCTGTCACCCTCAGACGGGCAAGCCGATAATGCCCACTGCCATCCTCGTCATCTGACACGGAATAAATATTATCTCCGATTCTTTCGTAGAGGTAACGCTTGCTCTGACTGTCGAGGGCATCATAGCCGTAATGCAGTTCCACAGTTCTGTAGCCCTCATACGGTCCCTCTGACACGGCTGCATGGATTGGTTCATAGCTTTCCGTTTCCGACCGTGCGTCAATCACAACGGCTTTGAGTTCCGATGGCGTTTCAGCGGTTCGGCGGGCGGTATTGATAATCAGTATGATACAGGACACAAACAGCACAACTGCAAAACCGAAAAAAATCGTATACAGCAGTCCCGTTAATAATTTTTTCATATAGCCTCACTTTTTAGCCGTGCTTTTTTTTGCTGCCCCTTGTTCTGGAGTGCCTGAAGACTCTGACGGGTTTTTTGGAGCTGTGCCAGGTTGGCCGAAAGCTCGTCATCCGCCTTTTTCATCATCTTTTCAATATAGGCATTCGCTGCCCCACGAATCTTTTCCGATTCATCATTGGCTTTTTTAAGAATCTCCTCTGCACTCTGCTGGGCGTTTCTGGTAATTTCATGCCGCTCGGTCATTTCCTTTGCCCTTGTTTCGGCAGCCTGCACGATCTCTTCTGCCTCTTTCCTGGCCTTTGCCAGAATATTGGCACGGTCGGCAGCAATATTTTTCGCCTGACGAATCTCCTGCGGGATATTCTCTTTCATCTCGTCAATAATTTCTTTCAGGCGTTCGGTATTGACCACGGTTTTTCCGCCTGTGAGAGGCAGTGTGATGGCACTGTCCACCACTTCCTGCAATTCCTCTATCAGCATTTCCATTTTCATTTTAAGTAACTCCTTTGTCTGATTCTTGACACAATTTCATCATGCACGCACTCCGGCACAAACGGCTGGATATCTCCTCCCAACAGTCCCACCTGCTTGACGATACTGGAACTGAGGTACATATTTTCCGAATTGGTGGTCAGAAACACGGTTTCCACATTGGCATCCAGCTTGTTATTGGTCAGTGCCATCTGGAACTCATATTCAAAGTCCGATACGGCTCTGAGTCCCTTGACTATGGCACAAGCCTTTTTCTGTCTGGCAAAGTCCACCAGCAATCCCTCAAAGCCGGCAATTTCCACATTGGGAATATCTGCCGCCGCCTTTTTGAGCAGGTCGATTCTTTCCCCGATCGTGAACCATGTTTTCTTGTCCATGTTCAGCAGCACTGCCACAATGACCTTATCAAACAGTTTGGACGCTCTCCTGATAATATCCAGATGTCCCAGTGTCACGGGGTCAAAGCTGCCCGGGCAAATTGCTGTTCTCATATTCCTGCCACTTCCTTATGTGAATAGACGGTAATCATCATTTTACCGTATCTGTAATGTTTTTTCAAGACAAACTCTCCCGCCGTTTCAGGAAGTACCTCTTCTGTCGGGTGTTCGCACAAAATCATACCGCCCCGATTCATCACTCTCGGCACTGCCTGCAAAGCCTCCTGCAAAATGCCTTTTCTGTACGGCGGGTCAAGAAAGGCAATATCAAACCGTTCTGGTGTCCCCGAAAGATAGGCCACTGTATCGGTCTGCTTCACCACAGCTCTGTCTGCCAGTCCCGTTGCCGCAAGATTTTTTCTCACCATGTCACAGGACGCTCTGGCACTGTCGAGAAACACCGCCTTTTCTGCTCCCCTGCTGAGGGCTTCAATGCCCATCTGCCCTGAGCCTGCAAAGGCGTCCAAAAACACTCTTCCCTCAATGTGAAACTGTATGATACTGAATACCGCTTCCTTAACGGCTTCGGCAGTCGGGCGGACTTCCAATCCTGCCAGTGTTTGCAGCTTTCTTCCCTTTGCCTGTCCCGTAATAACCCTCATTGTCCCCCTCCTTTTCAGCGTTATTCTACAAAATACTCTTTCATATTTTATCTAAAATCACCTGATTACATTATCAAATAATTTTACCCGATTGTCAATAGCTTTTTTCGGGTTTCCACGGAAATCAAGTTTGAATCGTGTACAAACGGGTACGTTTTCCGATGTTTGACATAATCAAGAGATACTTCATTGCCGCTACGCTCCCTCCGTCAAAAGCTGGGCAACTATTATTATTTCATATAATTCATCATATAGAGAAAAACATTTCATTCTGAAAGCTAATTTACCAGCTTTTGCCACCTCCCTCACGGAGGGAGGCTTGGGTTACTTTATCGCTTGCCCAAATTTCTACCAAAGTGGTAAGTAGCGGATAAGCCTCCCTCCGTGAGGGAGGTGGCAAAAACCGTACGAAACAGAGTGAAAATTGTAAATAATTTTGAGAATAGAAAGGAACTATCTCACACAATGTAGTTACAACGGTTTTTGACGGAGGGAGCGTGGCGGCTATGTTGCTCCCCTTGCCATTTCTTTCATCGGGCAAACATCTCCACTCTTCACTCTCCACTCTCCACTCTGTAAAACCGATAAATGGCTTCGGCGGCAGGACGGGTCATGCCCTTGACCTGCATGAGTTCTTCTATGTCCGCTTCTTTGATACGCTTGACGGTCTTGAAGTAGGAAAGCAATGCCTTGGCACGCTTTTCACCAATGCCGTCAATTTCCGTCAAAGAACTGGAAAAAGCTTTTTTGCTTCTTGCCTGACGGTGGTAGCCGATGGCAAAACGGTGTACCTCGTCCTGTATGGAGGACACCAGTGTAAATGCCTGCCGCTTGGAGGTGATGGCAATCTCCCTGCCCTCATCGGTGATGGCACGGGTACGGTGACTGCCGTCCTTGACCATGCCGAACAGTGGAATGGTTAATCCGAACTGCTCCAGCACGGGACGCACAGCCGATACCTGTCCTTTTCCTCCGTCCAGTAAAATCAAATCCGGCAGTTGTCCGAATCCTTCGCCGCTGTCCTTATTTTTGAAGTACTCCTCGAACCGCCTTGTCAGCACCTCCTGCATGGAAGCATAATCGTCCTGCCCGTCAAATCCCCTGATACGGAACCGCCTGTAAGCTTCCTTGAATGGTCTGCCGTTTTTGAACACGACCATACCTGCCACATTCTCCGTTCCCATGAGGTTAGAAATGTCATAGGATTCAATGAAGACCGGCTGTTTTTCCAGTCCCAGCAGTCTTGCCAGTTCCTCCAGTGCCGAAAGCTCCTGCCCGAGATGGTCGTGGCTCTGTGCAAGGCGTTCGGCGGCATTTTTGCGGCACATCTCTAAAATGTCATGCTTCTCGCCCTTTTTCGGGCAGGCAAACCGCACTTTCTTCCCCCGCAGTTCCGACAGCCTTTCCAAAACCAGTACTTCATCCTCCACTGCTCCGTCCAGCGTGATGACAGGGGGAATTTTCCCTCTCATCTCATAGTATTGTAGGAGAAACTCCTGTCTTGCCGCAGGGAGGTCAGCATTGTCCCCGATACGGGCAATCAAAAAATCCTCTTTGTCATACAGTCTGCCGTCCGAAAACCGTATCACCGCAAAACACGCATCACCATTTTCCGTCATCACGGCAACCGCATCCTGCTCCCCTGCACTCACGGCGACTACTTTTTGCTTTTCGGTAACCTTCTTCACAGCGGTGATCCTGTCACGCAGTTTTGCCGCCAATTCAAAATCTAACTGTTCGGCTGCCTTTTCCATCTTCTCGGTCATGATTTTGATGGTATCACTGCCGCCCTTTTTCAGAAATTCCACGGCGGCACTGACACTTTCATTATACTCCTGCTGTGACACCCTGCCGCAGCAGGGGGCGTTGCATTGCTTGATATGGTAATTCAGGCAAGGTCTGCCCTTGCCGATGTCCCTTGGAAAGGTCTTGCCGCAGGACGGCAGACGGAAGATTTTCTTTGCCTCGTCCACGGCATTTTTGGCATACCAGGCACTCATATAAGGCCCAAGATATTCGGCACCGTCCTCCGCTTTCTGCATGACAAACTCCAATTTTTTCCATGCATCATTCGATACACGGATATAGCTGTATCCCTTGTCATCTTTCAAAAGAATATTATATTTCGGCTGGTGCTGCTTGATCAGACTGCACTCCAGCACCAGTGCCTCAAATTCACTGCCGCACAGGATATAATCAAACCTGTCCACATTCTTCACCATCTGCCGCACTTTTTCAGGATGGTTCTTATCGGAGCCGAAGTACTGGCTGACACGGTTTTTCAGTGCCTTTGCCTTGCCGATGTAGATAATCTCGCCGGTCTTGTCTTTCATCAGATACACGCCCGGTGTCAGCGGCAGTTTCATTGCCTTTTCACGCAATTCCCGAATGGTCATACGATTCCCCCATGAACGAAAAAAGCATCGCTTTTCACGGCGATGCTTTTCATGACAATTGTTCGGACATTACTCCGAGAAGCCTGACTGTACGAGCTTGATAAGGCTGTCAACAGCAGCTTCCTCATCTGCTCCGTCAGCCAGCACCTTAATCGTTGTGCCGCCAACGATGCCAAGAGAAAGAACGCCCAGAAGGCTTTTGGCATTGACACGTCTCTCTTCTTTCTCTACCCAGATCGAAGACTTGAATTCATTGGCCTTCTGGATAAAGAACGTAGCAGGACGGGCATGAAGACCTACCTGGTTCTGTACCATGACTTCTTTTACGTACATAACAATCCTCCTCAAACAATGAAGTTGAAACCCCTAAACATTCCTTGCAGAACCTTTCCGCAACGGTTTTAATGTTGTAAGATAATTATAGCACAAATTGGTCAACGGTCAACTCTTTTTGCAAACTTTGTTTTTCTGAACGATAAGAGGGGAAACAAACACATTTTCATTTGTGCATTTTGACAGAATTGCCGAAGTTTTTTCTGTTTTCTTTCCGTATTTTTTGATGCTTTGTCATCAAAATCAATATTTTTACAGTATTTTTGCATATTTATCCGTATTTTTCGACTCAATCGCAAGAAATAATACAATTTTCATATGTCTGACCAAATTTTCTGTATCATAGAATGATATTTTTATAAATTTCGCCAATAGACATTTTATAATTTGCTGTTTTTCAATGAATTTTTATGCAAATTTATCGCTTTGCAGTGTAAAAATGTGTGTTTCTTCCATATAAAAGAGATAAATTTTTTTCAACAATCAGTTTATTTTTACGGCATATCCCTAAAATATATTGTTCTTTATTCGCATTATTTGCCTCAAAATAGCACTATGGTAACTTCTTCAAATATTCAGCAATATACTGTCGTTCCTTGTCGGTCAGATCCGCCCGTTCCAGCAGGTCAGGACGCAGCCTTGCCGTTTCCTCCAGAGAACGCAGGCGTCTCCACTTGTCGATATTGGCATGATGACCGCTCATCAGAACATCCGGAACGGTTCTGCCACGCCATTCATAGGGTTTTGTATACTGGGGATATTCCAGCAGACCGCTGTAATGACTTTCTTCCTCGAAGCACACATCATCGGACAGCACTTCCGGTATCATGCGGCTGACCGCATCTGCCAGCACCAACGCGGGCAGTTCTCCCCCCGTCAGGACATAATCCCCTATCGAGATTTCCTCATCGACATATTCATCTAACACTCTCTGGTCAACACCCTCATAGTGTCCGCACAATACCGCAATATTTTCCATCTCTGCCAACTCACGTACTCTCTGCTGTGTCAAGGTTTTTCCTTTAGGGGACATATAGATCAAATGCGGTCTTTTGCCCAGCACATGGCACAATGCTTCAAAACACAAGGCAATCGGTTCTGCTTTCATCAGCATTCCCATACCGCCGCCATAGGTGGTATCATCGACCCGTTTGTGCTTGTCAAAGGCATAGTCCCTGAGCTGATGGCATACAAACTCCACCACCCCTTTTTTTCTTGCCCGTCCGATAATGCTTTCATTCAGAAATGCTTCGCACATTTCGGGAAACAGCGTGATGATGTCAATCCTCATCGTCAAAAATTCCTTTCATCGGCACGATTTTTACCACACCGCCGTCAATATCCTTTTCCTTGACCACATCGGGAATGACGGGGAGATAATAATCCCTGCCGTTCCTTGTCACCTGATACACATCATTGGCACCTGTTTTCAGCACATCGGTAATTTCTCCATATATGGTACCATTTTCCACATCCACTACCTGCAAGCCTATCAAATCCTGCACAAAATGCGTTCCTTTTGGCAGGCGGACATCCTCACGGTTCATATACACGATTTTCCCCCGCAGCATATCTGCCTGTTCCACCTTTTCCACGCCCTCAAAGCGTACAATGGCAATATGCTTATGCACTCTTGCCGACATAATTTTGTGTTCCGTTCCATTCGCATCGTACAGCCGTTTGAATTGACACAAAAATGCCGCATTATCACACCAAGGTTCTATTCGGACTTCCCCTTTCAGTCCGTGCGTTCCAACAATTTTCCCAATTTCCAGAAACTGCTTTTTCATATTCTTCTCCTTAAAACGGTAATTCTTCATCAAAATGAAACTGTGAACTTTCATCTGTCAGGGAAACGGTTTCTGTTTTGCCATTCGCCGTGACTTTATAAATATTCACAACATTGCCAAGCGTGATATTCGGCAGATGAAGCTGTATCACACCGCTCGGAAAAATTGACGGTTCATAGACACCCCGTGAAATATTCTGAATGATTCTGTCAATATCTTCTTCTGTATAAGGAGGCATTGCCATGACAGGCGGCATTAACAGCTGAAAGTCATTGATGTCAATGCAAATGGGATTGAAATCGCCAAGGTATTGCAGTTCCAGAATATGAGCCTCTTTTTTTAGAAGCTGCTTCATCATGGAGGCGATGGCAGGGGCACGTCTTTCCGTAAACTGCCAAAATGCATCAATATCGGCAATTTCACCGTTCACGTCGGTCATGGCAAATATCACACCCGGCAAAAAACGGTCATTGCATCTGTTGAAAGCTTCCAGAATCAGACGGTACAGGCTTCTCAAAGGATTCATTAACCGAAGATACGTACTTTTCTCAAAATTTGGCTGATAAAAGCTATCATTTTTCAGGCTGTTCACCACAACTTCATTTTGTATTGTCCATACCTTCATATTCACCATTCCTTTCTACTTTCATTATACACAATCCATGCAAAAAGGAGAAGTCCAAACTTTCAGACCTCTCCCCCTGTCATTTTGTTCAGTTTTCACAAGTGACAAACTCACTCGATTTCCACCTGAATTTTCTCATCGTTTCTTGCGGCGGCGGCACGCATGACAGTACGGATTGCCTTGGCAATACGACCCTGTCTGCCGATGACCCTGCCCATATCGCTCTCGGCAACGTGAAGATGGTAGACGGTCACACCCTCTTCATTTTTTTCGTCAGCGGTCACTTCGATAGCAGACGGGTCATCCACCAGTCCTTTTACGATGGATACTAAAAGTTCTTTCATAGCGGCTTACCTCAGATAATGTTGTTCTTTTTCAGGAGTGCTTTCACGGTATCGGTGGGCTGGGCACCGTTGGCGATCCACTTCTTAGCCTTTTCGGCATCCACCTTAAACTCTGACGGTTCAACAAGAGGATTGTAAGTACCGATTTCCTCGATGAATCTGCCGTCACGGGGGTATCTGGAATCTGCCACTACCACACGATAGAAAGGTGTCTTTTTGGCACCCATACGACGAAGTCTGATTTTTACTGCCATTTGATTTACCTCCAAAAAATTGATATTTCATCGGTTCATGACCGTTGAAAACTGGTTATTTTCTTTTTTTCTTTTTGCCGTCCAGACGGGCAGGATTGAGAGGCATATTGATGCCGCCGCCCAGTCCCGGCAGGGTCGGCATACGCTTTCTCTTGCCGTTTTTTCCTCTGGCATTCATGTTTTTCATGAACTTCTGCATTTCCGCAAACTGCTTCATCAGGCGGTTGACATCCTCCACTTTCATGCCGCTGCCTGCTGCGATACGGCGTTTACGGGAGGGATTGATAATATCGGGACGTTCCCGTTCCTGTTTCGTCATGGACGAAATCATAGCGGCAGTTCTGTCCATCTGCCTGTCATCGAAGTCCATATCCTTGATTTGATCACCGATTCCCGGCAGCTTTCCAAGGATTCCTTTAATGGGACCCATTTTTTTGATTTGCTGGAGCTGGTCATACAGGTCGTTCATGTCAAATTTATTTTGCTGGAACTTTCTTGCCATTTCCTCGGCCTTTTTCTGGTCAAGGCGGTTCTCGGCATCCTCAATCAGCGTCAGAATATCGCCCATGCCAAGGATTCTGGAAGCCATTCTGTCGGGGTGGAACACCTCCAGATCGTCCAGTTTTTCTCCGATACCCGCAAACTTAATAGGTTTGCCCGTCACGGCTCTGGCAGACAGTGCCGCACCGCCTCTGGTATCGCCGTCCAGCTTTGTCAGAATCAGGCCGCTGATATCCAGCAGTTCATCAAAGGATTTTGCCACATTGACGGCATCCTGTCCTGTCATGGCATCCACAACCAGCAAAATTTCATTCGGATGGACTGCCGACTTCACCTCTTTCAGCTCGTTCATGAGCTTTTCATCAATGTGCAGGCGTCCTGCCGTATCAAGAATAACAATATCGTTGCCATAGTCTTTTGCGTGCTTCACAGCTTTTTCGGCAATGGTCACCGGATTTTCCTGTCCCATTTCAAACACTGCCACTCCTGCCTGTGAACCGACCACTTTCAGCTGTTCAATCGCCGCTGGTCTGTAAATATCACACGCCACCAGCAAGGGACGGTGTCCCTGCCGTTTCAGCATTTTGCCGAGTTTAGCACTGTGCGTTGTTTTACCGGAACCCTGCAAGCCGCACATCATGATGATAGTAGGCGGCTTTCCGGCAAAGCTGATTCTGGTTTCCTCGGAACCCATCAGAGCCGTCAGTTCTTCATTGACGATTTTGACGACCATCTGTGCAGGGGTCAGGCTTTCCATGACATCCGCACCCACGGCACGTTCCGTCACCTTATTGGTAAAATCCTTTGCCACTTTGTAGTTAACATCTGCTTCAAGGAGTGCCAGACGCACTTCTCTCAT
>ONUD01000032.1 GCA_900320925.1 uncultured Eubacteriales bacterium | reverse complement strand
GAATCCCCTGTCATTGACTTCACGGGTGAGGAAGAAGAAACACCCAAAATTGAATCCCCTGTCATTGACTTCACGGGTGAAGAAGAGGAAAAACAGGAAGAAAAGAAAGAACCTGCCGCTTCTCAGAACCAGAACCAGAATCCTAACCAACAACCACAAATGCCGTGGGGCTATAATCCTTGGATGCAGATGCCGCCGCAGGGCGGCGATCCCAGTCAACAGCCGCAGATGCCGTGGGGCTACAACCCTTGGATGCAGATGCCGCCGCAGGGTGGCGATCCCAATCAACAGCCGCAGATGCCGTGGGGCTACAATCCTTGGATGCAGATGCCGCCGCAGGGTAGCGATCCCAATCAACAGCCGCAGATGCCGTGGGGCTATAACCCTTGGATGCAGCAGCAACAGCCGGTTCAGCCCTCTCCGCCTCCCAAGCAGGAAGAAACAACACCTGTGCAGGCACCTCCTAAACCACAAGAAACTCCTCCTGTGCAGGAACCTCCCAAACCGCAGGAAAAACCCCCTGTACAGGAACCTCCCAAACCACAAGAACCCGCCCCTGTGCAGGAAGTTCCCCAACCCGAAGAACAACCTGTTGCCCCGTCCGAACCTCCTAAACAGCCGGAAAAACCATCTGCTCCTGCTGTGCCGGAAAATGCCAAAGTGTTCACGGCAAATGATATTCAAAATGCCAGCTCCAGTCATATTGCTGTCCCCGAGGGCTATCAAGTCATTGGTGATGCCGTCTTTTCAGGCAATACGGCAGTGGAATCTATCAACCTGCCCTCTACTTTGATGAAGATTGGTGAAAGAGCCTTTGAAAACTGTGAAAAGCTCATGACAATCAATATCCCTGACGGCGTGGTGGAAATCGGCCGCTCTGCCTTTGCAGGCTGTAAAAAAATCACCAAAATTGATTTGCCGCAGGGGATTACCAGAATCCACCAAAGTACATTCAGCGGCTGTGAAAAACTCACCGATTTTGTTATCCCGTCAACCGTGAAAGGTCTGGGCAAACATGTGTTCCTGAATTGCGAATCCCTGACGGAAATGACCGTTCCGGATGGAGTGGACGAACTGCCTGAGAATGTATTCAGCGGCTGTCGTTCGCTTGTCAAAGTCCATGTTGCCGACTCCGTTTCCAATATCCGCAAAAATGCCTTCAGCTGGTGCGAAGCACTGACCACCGTGAATATCCCCGAAGCGGTAACCGAAATCGGCGATGGCGCATTTACGGGGTGCAGTTCCCTGCGAACCGTCAATATCCCTCAAAATCTCCGCACTATCGGATACGGCTCTTTCAGCAAGTGCGGTGTCCTGCGTTCCCTGATTCTGCCTGATACCATCGAAAGTATCGGCGAAAATGCTTTCAACGGCTCCAACAAGACCCTCATCGTCAGATGCAACCACAACAACAAATATATCAAGCATTACTGCCGTATGAACCGTGTGAAATGCAAAGATATTGAGCCTGAGGAATGAGAGGGATACCATGAAATACTTTACAGATCGCCAGATTCTGGAAATGAAACAACAGATTCTTGACCATGCTCCGCCTGATGCACGGACGGCTTACATGATGTATATTGACCGTATCGAACAGCTCAACCAACTGTATGACAAGGGACAGGCTACCCGTGAGGAGCTGTTGCGTGCCATGAGCGACTTCCAGCACTTCTCCGAACAGCATATCCCCCATAACCGCAAGGTCGATAAAGATGATGAAGATGCGGATGCCTATGAATACGAGAATTATGAGTTTCGTCCGCAGTACCAATAACAACAAAAGGCTGCTGTCATCAAGACAGCAGCCCCTTTTGATTTATCGGGAAGATTCTTCTTCGGACACTTCAATAATTTCCTCTATTTCATAAGAATGTTGGGTTGTCAGGTCAATGTAGGGAATGGAATCAAGGTCAATTTTCTTTTCGATAGAAGCGGCATAGGCAGGTGTATCCATCGAAGCAGTCATATACAACTGCTTGATAAAGAATTTCATTGTCACCTGCTCTTCCAAGGTAAGCGGCTTGCTCTCCAACGCTCCGCAGGCGGTGGAAATCAACTCGTAGCTTCTCCTGTAGAAGTCCTTTACCTCCATGTCCTGATAGACACGGTCATACTTTTTCAGTATCGTCAGCACTTCCTCTGCCAGTGCTTTTGCCATATCCTCATCGGCACCGGCTCTGGCTTCCCCCTCAAATATCCATTCATTCTCGGAATCCTCTTTGATTTTTTCCTCAAACTCTTTCAAGTGCCTGTCGTATGATTCATGGTACAGGTCTACCAACTGATCTCTTTTTGCATCAATCAGTCTTTGTTCCTCTTCGGGTACGGCAGGCTTTGCTTCTTTTGAAGGCTGGCGTTCAGGGTGTTCTTTGAGTTCCTGATATTCTTCTGATGTCAAAAGACCTTGTATATGAAACGGGTTATATGACTCATCTTTTACTTTCTGTGCCGACACAATCGCTACACCGCTCGCCGTTACTGCCAAAGCCGCCACCAACGAAACCACTATTACTGACTTTTTCATTTTCATCACCTTATCCTTTCTAAAAAATCACCTTTTAATTATATTATATAAAAAATGATAATTTTTTCAATCTGCATAATTCACAAAAATAAAATTGTTTTTTTGTATATATAATATTTTGTGATACAAGGTCATTTTTAAATCACAGTGTCAATATCTGTGTTGTTTCATTTTCATGCTTCTATTGATAATAACGGTGGAGATATGGAAATGGTTTTGGATTTTTCCAAAATATTTATATACCATTTGTATAAATTACAAATAGTATATAAAAACGTGCATAGCAGTGAGAACTATGCACGAAAAGAAAATTATTCAAGGTTGCCTGTATGGAACATGATAGCGGTAAGAGCCGCAAGGGGGGCTGTTTCGGCACGCAGGATACGTTTGCCGAGGGTAGCAGTTCTGGCACCGCAGGAGGTGAGAAATGCTACCTCTTTTTCCTCAAAGCCTCCCTCACAACCTGTAAAGACAGCAATTTTTTTATCATCGGGGGACAGCAGTGTTCTGAGCGGTTCCCCGCCGCCCTCATAGAAAAGAATGATGGTATCAAAATCTGCCAGCATGGCGGAAACAGCTTTCAAGTCACTGACAGGGGCAACCGTCGGAATGATGGCTCGTCGGGACTGCATAGCGGCTTGGGATGCAATTTTTTGGTAGCGTTGTTGTTTTTTGGCGGCAGACTTTGCATCGGGACGGGACACGCACCTGTCTGTGAGGACGGGGACGATGGCAGAAGCACCAAGCTCCACGGCTTTTTGGATAACGTGTTCCATTTTATCCCCCTTGGTCAGTGCCGCAAAGAGCGTCACCTGAATACTCGGTTCATTCTGACATTCCTGTTCGCTGACCACACGCACCAATACCCCCTCAGGGGTAATGCGTTCAATTTTGCAAAGGTGCTGTATTTTTTGACTGTCGCAGAGGGTAATGACCTCCCCGACAGACATTCTGAGAGATTTTGTAATGTGCAGGGCATCTTCGCCCGTAATGAGATGTGTCTGACCGACACGCTCCGCAAAAAACCAATCCATTATCCATTCTCCATTTCTACTTCATTTCTGTATCGTATCCGATTCTGCCGGTGCATTTTCCGCAGTACGGTTTTCCGCAGTTTTTGCAGACGAAAACGGTTATAGCGTTGTATCACGGCAAAGGGAAGGTTGCCCAGCAGGAGGAACAAGGTCAGCACCAGTGCCGTCACCATATCATTCATCCAGAACAGCACCACCGAAAACAAACAGTTCATGGTATGATTCCACTCTCCCCGACACGTTTCCATGATAAATTCATCGAGATATTCAAGGGAAACATCATCAATATGGTCTTTGGAGAAGCCATCCTTGCCGATATGCTGGGGAAGAACATCTTTCCAGCGGTTGATTTTCAGGACATCGCTGTAAAATTTCCCGCCACGCTCCCATTTATGGGGCAGATAGATTTTACGCTCCGGAGCAAACAGCGTGGTGGGAACGGATATGCATAAAAAAAACACGGCATAATGCCATATTGCTCCCAACACGATATTGATCATCAGTGCATTGACAAACGGTTCTTCTTTCAGCATCAAATTCCCCCCTTGAAATGAATTATACCTTGTTTTCACAATGTAATTGTTAATAAATTATGAACTAACAGGATTTTCTTGTTATTTTTCCCAAAGATGTGTTACAATAGCTGAAAAGGAGTGATACTATGAAAAATCTTTCTGCGGAACTGGTGAGGATTCTGAAAGAAAATAACATGAAAGCGGCTACTGCCGAAAGTCTGACAGGCGGCATGGTTTCCGAACAGATTACAGCCGTGGCAGGAGCTTCCCGTGTATTTGAATGTGGAATCTGCTCCTACTCCAACCGTATCAAGCATGAACTGCTGGGCGTACCGACAGAGGTGCTGGAACAGTTCACCGAATACAGCAAAGAAACCGCTATGGCAATGGCAGAGGGGGTACGCAAACTCTCAGGAGCGGATATTGGCATTGCAACCACAGGTGTAGCAGGCCCTGACGGCGGTACCGAAACGAATCCTGTCGGTTCAGTATATGTCGGGATCAGTACCAAACATCACTGCTTTGCCGTTCATTTCCTCCTTGCGGGCAGTCGGGACACTATCCGAAAGGACACGGTTTCTTATGCATTGCGGTATGCTGTCAGAGAACTGGAAGCTTTGCGTACCCCTTGAGTATACAATGGAAAGCTTGTCTTTTTTTAGTGAAACGTATTAAGAACAAGAAATTTCTCCGAAAATTTTGTGCAAAACTATTGATTATAATAAAATTCTATGTTAAAATATGTGGTGAATGTTAGTACTTTCTATAAGAAAAAGTATCTGTACGAACAGTCGTACAAAATTTTTTAGGAACGGAGATGATTTTCAATGCCAAGAAGTGCAGGCATCTTGATGCCAATCACTGCACTGCCGTCCCCTTACGGTATCGGTACGCTCGGAAAGGCGGCTTATGAGTTTGTGGACTTCCTCAAGATTTCGGGACAGAAATACTGGCAGCTGCTCCCTGTGGGTCCTACAAGCTATGGGGACTCCCCTTATCAGTCTTTCTCTACCTATGCAGGCAATCCCTATATGATTGATCTGGATATGCTTTGCGATGAGGGTCTCTTGGTCAGAGAGGAACTTCAAAAAATCGACTGGGGTACCAACTCACAGTATATTGACTATGAGAAGATCTTTAACAACAGATTCAAGGTGCTTCGTCAGGCTTATGAAAACTTCAAGTCCCATGACCAACAGGAATATTGGAACTTCATGCAGGATGAGGATCGCTGGCTGACCGACTATGCCTTGTATATGGCGGTGAAAAAGCTGTTCGATGACAAAGCCTGGACAGAGTGGCCTGACCATCTTATCAAATACAGAAATCCCGATACGATTAACCATTATCTGAATTATCTGTATGAAGATGTCATGTTCTGGAAGTTTACACAGTTCCTCTTCTTCAAACAGTGGAGAGAACTGAAACAATATGCCAATGACAACGGTATTAAACTGTTCGGCGATATGCCGATCTATGTTGCCATGGACAGTGCCGACACTTGGGCAAATCCGCAGGTGTTCTGGCTGGATGATGCCAAAAACCCCGTCTGTGTGGCAGGCTGTCCGCCTGATTATTTCTCCGAAACAGGTCAGCTTTGGGGCAATCCCCTGTATGACTGGATCTATCTGGAGAATACAGGCTTTGACTGGTGGATCAGACGTGTCGAGGGTGTCGCTAAAATGTTCGATGTCACCAGAATCGACCATTTCAGAGCCTTTGACCAGTTCTATGCGATTCCGTTCGGTTCTGAAAATGCTGTCAACGGCGAGTGGCTCGATGGTCCCGGTATGAAGTTCTTCAATGCCATGAAAGCACGTCTGGGCGATGTGCCGATTATCGCTGAAGATCTCGGCTTCATGACCCCCGGCGTTATCAAACTGCTGAAGGATTCCGGCTATCCCGGAATGAAAATTCTGGAGTTTGCCTTTGATTCCCGCTCCAATAACGACTATCTCCCCCACAACTATAACAGCAACAGTGTGTGCTATACGGGTACCCACGACAATGATACCATCATGGGCTGGTTCCGTACCGCCAAAAAGAAAGACAGGGACTTTGCTGCCAATTATTGCAGTCTTAACAAGACGGAAGGCTATAACTGGGGCTTTATCCGCACGGCTTATGCCAGTGTCAGTGATTATGCCATTGTCCAGATGCAGGATATCCTTGCTCTCGGCAGCGAGTCCCGTATGAATACCCCCTCCACGCTCGGCGGCAACTGGGCATGGAGAATGAAAAAAGGGGCCGATACACCCCTGATTTCTAAGAAACTTTATCACTTGTCAAAAATTTACAGAAGGCTGGAGGATGACAAAAAAATGAAGAAAAATGCCATTATCGACAACCTCGTGCTTACCGCAAAGAACGAGTACTGCAAGGAACTTTCCGAACTCTCTCCCGCAGAGCTGCATGAAGCTCTCGGCAAGGCAATGATGGGTGAGATCGCTGAAAGATGGAGCGAAAGCAAACGGATCCATGCCGCTAACCGCAGAGCTTACTACTTCTCTGCTGAGTTCCTCATGGGTCGTATGATGTACAACAACCTGTATGCCATGGGCGTCCTTGACCAGACTAAGAAGCTCCTTGCAGCAAAAGATATTGACATCAAT
>ONUD01000130.1 GCA_900320925.1 uncultured Eubacteriales bacterium | reverse complement strand
TGGTGAAGCCGATGTCTTTGGAAGTGACCGATGAGGACGTGGAAAAGGAAATCGAGGCTGTCCGCAAGAGAAACAGCCGTCTGGTGACAGTGGAGGACAGAGCTGCTGAAAATGAGGATACCGTTGTCATCGACTTTAAGGGCATGGTAGACGGCGTGGCATTTGATGGCGGTACTGCCGAAAACTACAGCCTGACACTGGGCAGCGGTACGTTTATTCCGGGCTTCGAGGATAAGCTGGTTGGCCATACCACAGGAGAAGAGTTTACCATTGATGTGACGTTCCCCGAAGACTACCAGTCTGATGCACTCAAGGGCAAAGAAGCACAGTTTGAAATCAAACTGCACGAGATTAAGACCCGTGAACTGCCTGTATTCGATGAGGAATTTGTCAAGGATGTCAGTGAGTTTGATACCATTGACGCTTACAAGGCTAACCTCAAAGAAAAATTGACCGAAAGCAGAAAAGAGGAAGCTGACAACGATAAGGAACGTCAGGTTGCCGATAAACTGGAAGAACTGCTTCAGGCAGAAGTGCCGGAGGCAATGTATGAGAATCAGGTGGAAAACCTTATCAATGAATTTGCTTCCAACCTCAGAATGCAGGGAATTGATTTGGATACCTATACACAATATACGGGCATTACCGTTGAAAAACTGCATGATACCTACTATGACCAGGCGGTTTCTCAGGTGAAAGTCAGACTGGCACTGAGAAAGATTGCCGAACTGGAAGGCATCAAGGCAACCGAAGAGGATATCGAAGCCAAGTATCAGGAAATGGCAGACTCTTATTCGGTCGACCTGGAAAGAGTGAAGAAGGTGTTCTCCGCAGAGGACATCGCTTCCGATATCGAAGTGGCAAAGGCTCTGGAACTGGTAAAAGACAGTGCTGTGAATGAATAAGCAGGCAATATCGGGTCAATGCTACATGACGGAGGGAATGAAATGGCAACAATACCTTATGTAATTGAACAGACAAACCGTGGTGAGCGTTCTTATGACATTTACTCAAGACTGCTCAATGACAGGATTATCATGCTGACCGAAGAAGTCAACAATGTGACTGCCAGCCTGATCGTGGCACAGCTCCTCTATCTGGAAGGACAGGATGCCTCGAAGGACATCAGCCTGTATATCAACAGCCCGGGCGGCTCTGTAACGGACGGCATGGCAATTTATGATACCATGCAGTATATCAAGTGCGATGTGTCCACCATCTGCATGGGCATGGCAGCCAGCATGGGAGCCTTCCTCCTTGCCGCAGGTGCCAAGGGCAAACGCTTTGCCCTTCCCAACAGCGATATTATGATTCACCAGCCCAGCGGCGGTGCACAGGGTCAGGCAACCGATATTATGATCCATGCCGATCATATCATCCAGACCAAGAAAAAACTCAATACCATCCTCTCGGAAAAAACAGGTCAGCCGTATGATGTGATTGCCAGAGATACCGAGCGTGACAACTTCATGACGGCTCAGCAGGCTCTGGAGTACGGTTTGATTGACAAGGTTATTACACAGCGGTAAGGAGTTGCAGAAATGCCCAAAAAGGAAGACAGTATCCGTTGCTCTTTCTGCGGAAAAACGCAGGACGTAGTCGGAAGAATGATACAAGGCTCAGGGGCTTATATATGCGATGAGTGTGTGAAGCTTTGCAATACGATCCTTGCCAATGACGGCGATTTCCCCGATGAAATCGATGAGGAGTTCTTCAGAAATCTGGACGAGCTTCCCAAACCGCAGGAAATCAAGGCAAAGCTGGATGAATATGTGATCGGGCAGGACGAGGCCAAGATTTCTCTGGCAGTGTCGGTCTATAACCACTACAAGAGAATCAATTATCCCGATGATGACGGTGTTGCCCTCAATAAGAGCAATATCCTGCTGCTCGGTCCGTCCGGTGTCGGCAAAACACTCCTTGCACAGACCCTTGCCAAAATATTGGATGTTCCCTTTGCCATTGCCGATGCGACCACCCTCACGGAAGCAGGCTATGTGGGCGAGGACGTGGAAAATATCCTCCTCCGTCTGATTCAGGCGGCGGAATATGACACCAAGCGTGCCCAACGGGGCATTATCTATGTGGACGAGATTGATAAGATTGCCAGAAAATCCGAAAATCCGTCCATTACCAGAGATGTCAGCGGTGAGGGCGTTCAGCAGGCTCTGCTGAAAATTTTAGAGGGAACGGTGTCCAATGTCCCCCCGCAGGGCGGCAGAAAGCATCCTCAGCAGGAATTTATCCAGATTGATACCTCCCATATCCTGTTCATCTGCGGCGGTGCCTTTGACGGACTGGAAAAAACCGTGGAAAAGCGTCTGGATTCCTCCAGCCTCGGCTTCAATGCCGAAATTAAGACCAAAACGGAGTTGGATACCACCAGCTGGATGTCGGAAGTCATCCCTCAGGATCTGGTGAAATTCGGACTGATTCCCGAACTGGTCGGCAGACTGCCTGTGATTACGGCACTCAATGGTCTGGATGAAGAGGCACTGGTGCGGATTCTCAAGGAACCCAAGGATTCCCTTGTCAAGCAGTATAAAAAACTGTTTGAACTGGACGGGGTGGAGCTGGAATTTTCCGAGGAAGCCCTGTCGGCAGTCGCCAAGAAAGCCATTGAACGTCATACGGGGGCAAGAGGTCTGCGTTCCATTATGGAGGATACTCTCAAACAACTGATGTATGAGGTGCCTTCGGACGATACGATTACCAAAATCACGATTACCCCCGAAGCGGTGACAGGGAAGGGCGAACCGATTTTTGAACGTACCATGGGTCAGAAACAGAACCTGATACAAAAAATCACGGCCAAGAAAAATAAAAAGAATCCTGCATAAACCAAAGGACAGAAGCCGTTACTGCGGTTTCTGTCCTTTTTGCACGAGAAATACCCCCAGGCATACCAGACCAAGCGAAATACCATTGGCAAGGGTGAAAATGGGTTCCTGTAGGAAAATGCCTGACCACATCGTGCCAAACAGGGGAATGAACAGGTTGAAAACAGCAATCCTGCTGACAGGATGGTGAAACAGCAGCATGGTCCACAGCATGAAAGCAATGCCTGCCATGAATGCCAGATAGAGCAGTATCCCATAACAGCCCGCCTCCTGAAATACCAGTCTGCCGCCGCACAGCCAACCGGTGATTGTCAGTGCGGTTCCTCCAAGGGTGAGCTGCCAGCCTGCCGTCTGAACGGGATTCCTGTTGGCGGCAATTTTCTTGCTGATAATATTGCCTGCCGCCCCCGACAGGTTGGAGAGAATGACAATGCCGTCTCCTATCAAAGAAAAACCGCCCAATGCACCACCTGAAAGTGACATGACGGCAATGCCGGTGATACCGATGGCACAGCCCCCAAGTTTGACAGCACTCAGCCTGTCTGCACGAAAAAACAGAGCCGACAGCAGAACAGAACCAAATGCCGCTACCGAAGTCAGCAAGGAGGATTTTGTACCCGAAATATGCACGATACCGATGTACAGCAACAGGTACTGCAAGAATGTCTGGAACAGTCCCAGTATTCCCACAGGTACCATATCCTGTTTGTGCAGGGGCATTTCTTTCGGTTTCCACAGCAGTCCGATGACCAACACGATGATGCCTGCCAGTGCAAACCGCCCTCCTGCAAACAGCAGTGCCGAGGGGATATCCGTGTTATCAATCCGAAACAGTCTGTAACCGATCTTGATGGCAGGGAATGCCGTTCCCCACAGAAGTGTACAGAAAATAGCCGTGATGGCGGCAAACCATGGTTTTGTGACCAACTTATGGGAAGTTTTCAAGAAAATGATGCTCCTCTCCCTCTTTGTAGTAACCGATGATGGTGCTGAGATTTACACGCTCTACACTGCGGAATATATTGATGTCTACCTGCGGATTGACTTTTTTCATTTCCCGTATCAGATGCTTGATTTCCTGACGCTTGGACATACCTGTTCCGTCGGACTGTTCATTCTGTTCTGTGAAGCGGCAGGCACACTGTAAAAATTCCAGATGGTTG
>ONUD01000194.1 GCA_900320925.1 uncultured Eubacteriales bacterium | reverse complement strand
TTTGCCGCAGTGGGAAAGGAGCTCCTCTTCCAGTTGGGAAGAAAGCGGCTTGGCATAGGCAGAATCCACGACCTGAGCCGCATCGGCGGTAACAATGATCCCGGTTTTCACACCGGACTGTTCCAAAAAAGTTTTGGATTCCGCATTGCGGACGGTAATAACATCGGCATGGTTGCAGACCTTCACCATATCACGCAGCAAAAATTTTCGTGAAATCGGCCCTGCCCCTACACCGATGATAGCGAGGGGCTTTTTGAACCATTTGGCATACAAACCGAGCTTGATATGTTTATAGTGCCGCAGGAGCGCTTCTTTCAGGGAGGACGTTGTTTCTCCGAAATAGCCTCCTGCCATAAATACGATACCATCACAGGTTTTGACATCCTTCCATGTGCATTTCCCGTCATAATGCATTGCTTTCCGAAAATCGTCAGACAGTGCCACGGCATCGTTTTTGATGGGCAGTTTATTTTCATAAAACAGCGTTTCACCCTGATAGTGCTCTTTGCAAAACTCATAAAACAACTGTGCAAACAGGCAGTCTCCAAAATTAGAGCCGAGTGTAGAACCGTGAATGATAATTTTCGACAAACCGTTTACCTCCTCATGAAACGATAGACTTTGATAAGAATCCAAGGAATAATAACAGCATAAGCGGCCAATCTTAAAATCTCTGTCGTAGAGGCACGAACGAGATTCAGCATAATGTAAAACAAGCCGTAATATCTTGCCATTGCCTGAGGGTCATTTTTCCGCTGCTGCATGATTTTAGAGATAACAACACCGATGATTACGGCAAATATGGGTGCCAGATAGCCGAAATTACAGAAGATTTCCTCTCCGAGAGCCGCACCGAGCGGGTGGCCTGTAATAGACTTGCAGTCCATATGCGCGGAAATGGAGGATTGCAGTCCGGGGAAGATCAGTCCCGACATGGGGATAATGGTGATGGGTGCCAGCAGGTAGGTAGTACCCCATTTAAAAGCAAATGTCCCCGGGAAAAACTGCACGCCTGCGGCATAGATAAAGAACGTCAAGCCAAATTCACTGAAGGTTTCATAG
Organism: uncultured Eubacteriales bacterium; assembly: GCA_900320925.1. Taxonomy (GTDB): domain Bacteria; phylum Bacillota; class Clostridia; order Oscillospirales; family Acutalibacteraceae; genus UBA1213. The sequence goes on along the minus strand of ONUD01000194.1, from coordinate 7,813 downwards.
AAGATATTGGAAGTTTGGGCGGCTTCCACAAACAGATCCCAGAACTGTGCAAAAGAGGTCACGTGCATTCGTGTGGTGCGTATGGTTGCCAGTACCAGCAAAACCAACTGTACTCCTACGGCAATCAAAAGGATACGCTTCCAGTCGATTTTGATTTTGAACCGCTGCATATAGCACAGAATGACGGCAATCAAGGCAGTAATGGAATACCGCCTGTCACCTGAAAGCACCATTGTCACACCCATGTATGCCATCAGCACCAGCATAATGAGATTGACATGACGGCGTTTGAGCGTGTCCGAGCAAATCAGGTACATGACTGCCACGGGCAGCAACATACCAAAGGCATAATTCATGCCGTTGTCGATTGCCACCGCTACATAGCCGCCTGCTTCTGTCTGGGTACGAATAGCAGTCATGTCATTGGACAGTCGGAACGGTACACTCAGTATCAGCATGGCAACACCGATAAACACCATGCACTGTCCCGAGATAGTTCTGGAAGAAACGGTACGGTGCAGGGCATTGCTTTTGCTGTAATTCCAGAACAAGCCTGTAAAAATCGCCTGTGTATAGGCTAAGCCGTAGATACTCGCCTTGAACATGGCGGAAACGGAATAGTATTCCATCAGGTTCCAGAAAATACCCTTGTCCCATCCGAAAGCATGAAGAATAATCCTGCCAAAGATGAACAGGTACTGCAAAATAACAAACCATAGTCGGAAGTTATAATATTCCACCTTTTTGTACATCATCCAGCCAATCTGATAGACAAACAACGCAATCGAACCATAAGCGGCATAATTTGCCCATCCCTCACGAGGGGTATTGCTTGCCCATGCCCAATACATCATGATGGCAAAAATGCCGCATAAAAATAAATTGATAAAGGTACTTACCCGTATTTTCAATCGAACAATCCCCTCACCTTCTCTTTCCACTGTGCAATGATATTGTCAACGGAAAATCTTGTTTTGACTCCGACAGCCGCCTTGGAAAGACGTTCTGACAGTTCCCTGTCATCGGCAACAGCCGTCATGGCTTCTGCCAAGGCTTCTGCATCTCTCAGCGGTACGAGGATTCCATTGACACCGCTTTCGATTACCAGTCTTGCACCGCCCACAGGGCAATCCGTGCAGATGGACGGCAGACCGATAGCCAATGCTTCCAGCATCGAATTGGAAATCCCCTCATAATCCGAGGAGGATACAAACATGGCAGATTGCAAAATTCTCTGGTGGACATCGGCAGCAAAATCAAAAATCTGTATTTTATCTGACAGACCCTTTGCGGCAATATATTGCACCAGTTCCTCTTTCAATGCTCCCTCACCGTAGATATGTATGGTATAATCCCCGTGCTTTTGAGAGAAAATGGAAAAGGCATCTACCATCATCGGAATATTTTTCTGTCGGTTCAGGCGGCAGAAATTGACGATAACCTTGTCCCTCTCCCCCTCATAGCGTTCCGGCAGACCGCTGCGGACGGGATTGGGAATCACAACGGAACGGAGCACTTTTCTCTTGGCATAATACGCCTTGACATAATCCGTCTGGCAGACAAGCAAATCCGCCTTGCGGTAAGCCATGTCCCTGATTTTGCGGATATACTTGTTGCCGTAGGAATCAGGGTCGGTGCGTTCTGAGATAACCACCTTTGTCGGCAGCTTTTTGGCTGCCTGTATGGTATAGACACTGGCTTTATAGCCGAAGGCGATACAAACATCATAGGCATGGTTTTTGATAGTCTTTCTCAAGGCACTGATTTTTTGCTTCACCTTGAGGGCGGCATTGGCTTGAACATTATACGGCAGTTGGAACACATGAATCTTCGGGTCAATGGCAAAGGAGCTTTTGCTGTCCACCGTGGTAATGATGGACACATCACTGCCGTCTTTCAGGAACGAGTCCGACAGGATACTGACCACACGCTCGATTCCTCCGAATGACAGACTTTCGCAGACAAATGCAATTTTCATTTTTTCGCCGCCTTTTTAATGATTTTCAGCAAGCCTGTCTTGTAGAGTAACGGCTTGAGTGTACATTTCAGCTTGGTTTTGACCGACATCGGCATATATTCCCTCACAAGGGCATCAATTGGTTCCTGCGGCATACGCTTCATAAACGCATTTCTGTCATCAGGCTTTCTGGAAGAAGTAATATACATGGACGGCTGGTGTCCGCCATTGACCAGCAGGGCTTCATACAAAGAAACTTTCTGTATGGTCATGGTATCCCTGACTTCTGCCAGTACTTCCTTGCCTTTTTCGGAATGGCACAGCATGAGGGTACAGCCCTCTGCCTGTTCCAGTTCCTCGCCCAGACCCGTGCTGTCCCAGTAATCCCCGATGGAAAAATCTGCTTCATGCGTCACCGTCTTGAATGCACACGCATAACAGGACGGGCGGAAAATATAGCACTTGGAAAACGGTGACAGATACAGGTCACTGTCATGGTCTTTGTGACTGCTTTTGCCGTTTTCAAAGTACAGTGCCATACAGGTACTGTTATAGCCGTAGGTTTTTTCCCGAAAACAGGCACGCTTGACACCCGAGTGATACTGTTCCGTCATATAGTCCAGATATTTTTGCCAATACAAGGGGGAACCCGTGCCGTGGCAGAACAGGTCAACGGTAATGAGATTGTCATAGTCCTTGCGGAGATAGGCTTTCAGTCCTGCCACCTGACAGGGCGTGCCGGTATACAGCACCAGTTTTTGTGCTTCAAGGTGCTGTTTGATTTCCTTGAAAATGCCCCGCTGGTCGGACTGTACATATTTGGAGCCTCGGAACGGTGCCAAATCCTCCGAAGCAAAGTGCTTGACACGGAATTGGCTGTCAAATCCCACGCCGTACACGATACCCTGACGCTTTGTCACATAGCGGGCAAGTGCCGTAAACACACCGCCGCTGGTACTTTGCTTTCTCACCTCGTCATCGTTGTAACAGCATACATAGGCATCGGGAACGGTTTCGTCCTGCAAAGCATCTTGGGTCATTTCTTCTTTGGTCTTGTGGTAGGGATATTTTTTCTTTGGCCTGTCCGCCACGGGACAGACTTTGACACACATTTCACAATGCACACACCTGTCCGTATCCACGTGCGGATATAAAAATCCCTCTTCATCTGCTTTCATGCTGATACAGCCTTTCGGACACGCTGACACACACGCCGTACAGCCACAGCAATCCGTCTTATCCATAATTTCAATCATATGCATTCCCCTTTCAGGGCAGCTTTCAGATAATTTTCGGACTGTTCCCTCATCTGAGCAAGTCTGCCGTCGGCATTGGCAAAATTGATTTCATGCAGGTCAATTTCTGCCTGCGGGTCAGTCAGTCTGTCCTCCAAACCAATCATTTCCAGAAAGGAGTACAGTCGGGAATTGGTGGAGTCACCGCCTTCTTTGGCATATCTTGAAAAAGTAAAGAAATGGCGGTGGTAGAGTGTCGAAAACACCGAGCCGTGGAAAGAATCCGTGCAAACATAGGCGGCATTCCTGATAAGATTCACAGATTCCAAAGGTCCTATGCCCTGCGGCACCATGTCACCGAAACCGCTGTCCGCCTTGACATATTCGTCCACGTGGGGAATGGCAACCAGTTTCAATCCCGTTTTTTCGGCAAGACGCTTGGCAAAGGTGCGATAAGCAGGATTCGTACTGATAAAGTAGCAGAAAATATACGGTTCTTTCACCAGTCGTTCCGTTGTTTTGCTGTCCCATACACTCCTGTCCAGCAGAATGGTCGGGTCAACCACAGTCGGCACGTCCCGTCCTGTCAGCTCTTTGACAATTCTTGCACCGTCCTTTTCCCTGACGGAAATATGGTCGATTCTGGTAAGATAAGCGGCGGTTTTTGCCTGCTGGTTTTTAGGAATCTCCGACACACCGAAGCTTGGTGCATAGGTCACTTTTTTGACACTATCGGGAATGAATGTCATCGTAAAGAAATCGCCGCCCAGATTCATGGGATTCCATACCTGGTCACTGCCCAGCACAAAGGCATCATAATTTTCGACACCCTTGACCAGTGCGTCCCTGCCCTTGTAGACCTGTGAAAACTGCATATTCTGTTCCACAAAGTCCGAAAATGCCTTTTCACGGCTTGCCAGTATGGTATGATAGACCTGCTTTTGGAAGGTCTTGCAGTAAATCGTTTTCCATTTCATGCGGACAGTTGCCCTCAGAAGCGGATAATACAACAGTCTGCTAGCCTGTTTGAGCAGGTTGGTTTTCTTGTATCGGATAATTGCCACGTCATTGCCCTGTTCCATGAGGACGGTCTGCAAGGCATAGGCTTGCAGGATACTGCCGTAGTTATGGTTCTGCACCGAAAGCAATCCGATTTTCATGTCAAACATTCTCCAATTCCAGTATATATTTTCCCATTTTCTCAAAATCCGTTTCAGGGAATAAAAATGCCTTGTCATAGCCGTCCAGAATGTCATGGGTAAACGGGCAGTCACTGGCAATAATATAACAGCCCGTCAGCTTTGCCTCTAACAGCGGCAGACCAAAGCTCTCTACATAGGACGGGAACAGCAGTACGGATTCCCTGTATTTGGCAAACACCTGCTCTCTTGGCATTTTCCCGCCAAACGTCACATGCAGGTGATGCGTTTCGGCATACTCTGCCAGAGAGCGTGTCAGTTCATTTTCATCTTTTTTGATTGTCAGGTACAGGTCATAGTCCTGCAAACCATGCTCCACTGCATAGTGCAGGGCTTTCAGCATGGTGATATGATTTTTATAGGTAAATGCCGTGGCAGGATAAAAGAAATGCCGGCGGTTTTCGGGGCTGTCGGCATAGGTACCGATAGGGTTCACGGAAATGTCAGGCTGTATCACGGTGATGTTTTCTCCTGCAATGCCTGCTTTTTCCATGAGAGCCTGTTTCATCCAGTTGGTCTGCACAATAGTCCTATCCACTTTCCGCAGGGACTTGAAAATCATCTTGCTGACCACATTCTGGTACAGCCACAAGCGTTTGCCGTCCTCTTTCAGGCGGAACCGGTGGTCGGTCAGAATGAACGGCAGGTGCAGATATACGGTCTGCTTGCCCTTATAAAACGGGATTCCCTCGTTTTGCAGGGAAAAGACCTGGTCGGGCTGAAATTCTTTCAAAATTTGCTTGGTTGTCACCTTATTGAAGTAATAGCGTTTATGCCAGCCCTCCTTGACCCACGGATAACGGCGGACAATGATATTGTCGGTTTCCGCATAGTCGGGGGTGCTGACAATGAACACCCATTTCACACTTTTATCGGGATAATGCCTGACCCGTTCATACAGGTCGTCCAGAATCGCCAAGGCACCCGATTCACTGGCATGGACATCATAAATCATGACCGTAGAATGGGGCTGCGGCTTGAGCAGTGTTTCCATTTATGATTTCCTCTCATATGTTTTAATCCATTCAATGGTTTCTCTCGTACCCTGCAATCTCGTATACGGCATATCAGGGGCAATTTGATAGGTATTGGTCATATCATTCGTGCCGTCATGGGTCATGTTGCCAAAACGGAACGACTGCATCGGAAAATGAATCTTGAACAGTCCCAGAAAATCACCGAACTTTGCCAGACACTTCACGAACCATACAGGCATGGTCGGCACCTTGAAGCCCAGTTCTCCTGCAATTTCGTCCGCCCATTCATTGATTTCATAGGCAGGCTCGTCACCGATATAAAAGACCTTATTGTTTTTGTCAGGCGTTTCGGTGAACAGCAGCTGTTCGATTTGGTACACGGCATTGCCGATATAGCCGTAGGTTTTATGGCACTGGATATGACCAATATGGAAGTACATTTTCCGCATGACCATATCAAAAAAGTTGCGGTACGGTACACCGAACCATGGCCCCCATATGGAAGTCGGGCGGATAATGCACCAATCACACTGCGGCGGATTTGCCCATACTTTCTTTTCGGTTTCCACTTTGCTCTCCCCATAGACGGTATGCGGGCAGTAGTCAAACTGGTCTTTGATTTGGTAGCCGTTTTTCGTGACAAATTTAGAGGAAGTGATAATGACCTTTTGGAGATTCGGGAGTTTCTGTACAATGTTCATCAGATGTTCTACCCCTGTCACATTCTGGTCATAGTCCTGCAAGGTCTTGCCGTCCAAATCGGTTCTTGCCGCAAGGTGCAGAATATAGTCAGGCTTAAACTTCAGAAGAGCCTCTTCCAACGCTTCCCCGTCGCAAATATCCACATTTTTCCATATATTACTACGTTCGGGAATTTTCGGCCCGTGCCAGTCAATATTCAGCACGGTATAATTTTTTGCCAGCAAATCTTCGACAATATTGGTTCCGATAAACCCCGAACCGCCTGTTACTGCTATCTTCATGCTCTTAACTCCATCTTACAGATTTTGGATTGCCTCAATGTATTTGGCAATGCTGACATCTTTGGTCAGATACTTTTCAAGATAGGCTCTGCCATTGCTGCCCATTTTCTCTATGGAATCCGTGTTGGCAAGGTACCATTCAATCAGCTTTGCCGCTCCGTCATAATCCTGCGGTTCACAGCACTGACCGCACTGACATTCCTCAATCAAACTGCGTACCTCTGTTCCTTTTTCCAGAACACCCAAAATCGGCTTGCCTGCCGCCATAATGCCGTAAGCCTTTGACGGACAGCTCACCCCTTTAATGCCCTTGGCATTCACGCACCAATGCACATCGCCTGCATTCAGGCTGTAGATCAAATCCTCTTTCTTCTGGTACGGGATAAACACCACGTTTTCCATGTTGTGTTCCTTGGCATAGGCTTCTATGGTATCCTTGACCGACCCTGCCCCTACAAAGGCAAACACGACTTCTCTGCCGTCAGCGGTTTTGGTGCCTTTGGGGAATTTTTCTATTACTTTTATCAGGTTTTCCAAATCGTAATAAAGTCCGATGTTGCCGGAATACATGATGACATACTTATCCTGCAAGCCGTACTGCTGACGGAATGCTCGTACCCTTTCATGCTCCGGCGGCAGGGGATAGATTTCCTTTTCGTCAATCCAGTTGTTAATCATGGTATGATGAGGCACTTTTTTGCCGTGAAAGCGGTTTTTGAGTGTTTCCACCAAATCCCTGCCGACAGTGATAACCAAATCACTGTGTTTGCAGGAATACTTATCCAGTGCCATCATGGTATTCAGAATCAATTGATTGCGGAAATAGCCTACTGCCATGGTCTGTTCCGGGTTAAAGTCCTGTATGCAGTAGATGAGCTTGGCTTTTTTGCGGCGTTTGCCTGCCACTCCCAACAAACCGCCCAGAACCGGCGGCTGAGAGATGGTAAAAACATAATCCTGCTCTCCGGCAAGGCGGCAGGCTTTCAATGCCCCGAAATAGTAGGCAATAATATTTTTGATACGGCTTTTTTTGCTTGCCTTGGTGAACTCCGGCACTCTGACACGAATCACACGCACGCCGTTGATGGTTTCCTCATAAAATTTCTGTGTTTTGTAGTGTTCTTCAATGGTGCCGCCGTAGGAGGGTACGGTGCATATCACCGTCACATCAAATTCCGACAGCATTCCCTCTGCCTGGTCTTTGAGAATCTGTCCCGTAGAAGCCACATCGGGGTGGTAATAATGGGCAAATATCAATATTTTTTTCTTTTGCACAATATTCCTCCTCAATCTCTGCCGAACAGATCTCTGGTATAGACTTTTTCTCTGACATCATCTAAACAACTGCTGTAACGGTTGGCAATAATCGCTTGTGAACGCTGCTTGAAGACGTCCAGATCGTTCACCACTTCACTGCCGAAAAAGGTACTGCCATTTTCGAGTGTCGGTTCATAGACAATGA
>ONUD01000018.1 GCA_900320925.1 uncultured Eubacteriales bacterium | reverse complement strand
GAAGCCCCTGCCGACATGGTTGAACACACCGTCCAGCACGACTTTGATTCCTTTTTGATGGAGGGCATCACAGACCTTTTTAAAATCCTCATTGGTACCCAGACGACAGTCGATTTTGCAGTAATCCCTTGTATTGTAGCCGTGGGTATCCGATTCAAAGACCGGTGAGAAATACACGGCATTACAGCCCAGTTCGGCGATATGGTCAACCCAGTCGAGGACTTTGAGAATGGCATGTGTCTGTATGCCGTCATTCTCAAACGGTGCATCGCACAGACCCAGCGGATAGATTTGATAAAATACTGCTTCATAACCCCAATTTTGCATGATGATAAATTCCTTTCTGATTCAATGATTTACTTTTCCATGATACCACTGTTTGGCATTTTTGTCAATCAAAAAATAAAGGAAGCAGTATTTTTTATGCACAATATCTATCAGTCACTGATGTCATAATCTCTTGTCATGATAATCTGATAATCAGGATAGTGGTTTTTCACATTTTGGTACAGTTCTTCCAGGAAGCCCTCTTCCGCACTGTAATCGACCACGACATCAAACCGAATGATTTTTTCCGTTTCTTCCACAAAGAACCCGTGCATTTGCAGTACCTTGTCCCCCTCCATGACCAGACGGGTAATCTCCGACCGCATTTTGGCAATTCCCTCATCGGTGGTGTTGACGGAATAGATACTCACGCCGGTCATGATAATATGATGGCTTTTATAGACACACTCTCCAATTTGGCGTGTCAGCTTGTCGATACGGTCAGCGGTCATAGTGTCGGGGACTTCGATATGCACCGAGCCGATTTGGTAATCCGAGCCATAGTTGTCAATGAACAGGTCATAGGCTCCCTGCACCTCCGGCAAGGCACAAATCGTCTGTTTCACGGCTTGGGCAGTTTCACTGTCAATTCGTTTTCCAAGGATGTCGTCAAGCGTTTCCCTGAACATCTGAATGCCAGAGCGGATGATGAACACGGCAATGACGGCTCCCACCCATGCTTCCAGACAAAGCCCGGTGAAGTGATAGAGCATTGCCGTGAGGAACACCGACAGGGATAATATGGCATCAAACAGGGCATCTGCACCGGAGGAAATCAGCGAACCGGAATGGATTTTCTGTCCGACACGCTTGACATAGCGTCCCAGAAAGAACTTGACCAGTACCGCACTGCCGATAATCACAAGGGATACAGCGGAATAGTCGGGCATTTCGGGTGAAATGATTTTTTTCACCGATTCCGTCAGTGCCGCAAAACCGGCATACAGCACCAATGCCGATACAGCCATGGCGGTGAGATATTCATACCGGCCATGACCGTGGGGATGGAGCTTGTCAGGTTTTTTGCCTGCTAACTTGGTTCCTAAGATGGTGACGACGGAAGAAACGGCATCACTGAGATTGTTCACGGCATCCAGAATCACGGCAATAGAATGGGACAAGATACCGACAACTGACTTAAAAATGACCAATAGGAGGTTAGCAGCGATTCCTATCATGGAAGTTCGGATGATGATTTGATTTCTGTGCAAAGTAATCTCTCCTTCAAAGTAGTTTGGCGACGATTCCATTTCTCTGCTATTCTATCATATCCCGTGGATTTTGGCTACCATCATTTTGTCGGCTCACGGAAATCAAGTTTCTAATAAAGAATCATATATCAACGGGGACGTTTGCCCGATGTTGGACATGGCAATGGAAGCTTCTGATTTGTATGGTTTTTGCCACCTCCCTCACGGAGGGAGGCTTGGGTTACTTTATCACTTATCACAATTTCTGCCAAAGTGGTAAGCAGTGGATAAGCCTCCCTCCGTGAGGGAGGTGGCAAAAGCTGGTAAATTATCTTCCTAAATGCCATATTTTTCTTTACACAATGAATGGATGGAACACTAGGAAGTTGTCCAGCTTTTGACGGAGGGAGCGTGGCGGCAATGCCGTTTCTTGTTGGAATATCTATCATCGGGAAAATCAATTGTTTGACAATTTGCTCATTGATAGTTTCAAAATTGATTTCTATGTTGTCGGCTAAAAAAACGGCAGTGAAAAACACTGCCGTTTTGGAATATCAATCTGTAAACAAAGGGGTGGAATAGTATCTGTCACCGCTGTCGGGGAGGAGTGCCACAATAGTTTTATGTTTATTTTCGGGACGCTTGGCCAGTTCCAGTGCCGCATACAGTGCCGCACCTGAGGAAATACCGACCGAAATGCCCTCTTTTTTTGCCAGAAGCTTTGCCGTTTCAAATGCCGCCTCGTTTTCCACAGGGATAATCTCATCATACACGCCTGTATTCAGCACATCCGGAACAAAGCCGGCACCAATCCCCTGAATTTTATGCGGTCCTGCGGTACCTTTTGACAGTACGGGTGAGGTTTCCGGCTCGACTGCCACAATCTTCACAGCAGGATTCTGTGCTTTCAGGTATTCACCAACACCGGTTACTGTGCCGCCGGTACCGACACCTGCCACAAAGATATCCACCTTGCCGTCTGTATCGTTCCAGATTTCAGGTCCCGTTGTTGCCTTATGCACGGCAGGATTGGCAGGATTGACAAACTGTCCGGGGATAAAGCTGTTGTCGATGGTATTGGCCAGTTCCTGAGCCTTGGCAATGGCTCCTTTCATACCCTTGGTGCCGTCGGTCAGGACAATCTCTGCACCGTAAGCTTTCAGGATATTTCTTCTTTCCACGCTCATGGTCTCCGGCATGGTCAGAATTACCCGATAACCTTTTGCCGCCGCAATCGCCGCAAGACCGATGCCTGTATTGCCGGAAGTCGGTTCAATGAGGGTAGTGTTTTCATTGATAAGCCCTTTGGCTTCTGCATCCTCTATCATTGCCTTGGCAACTCTGTCCTTGACACTGCCGGCGGGATTGAAGTATTCCAGCTTGACCAGAACCGTTGCCGGCAGTTCCTGTTCTTTTTCGATATTGACAATCTCCACCAATGGGGTATTGCCGATAAGTCCGAGTGTTCCCTTGTAAATGTTCGCCATGATGAATCTCCTCCTTATTGAATCGCCTGAAAGGCATGGTCAAGATCTGCAAGAATGTCATTGATATGTTCTGTACCGATGGAAAGGCGGATGGTATTTTCATAAATACCCTGTCCTTCCAGTTCTTCTTTGGAAAGCTGGGAATGGGTCGTGGAAGCGGGGTGGATGACCAGACTTTTGACATCCGCCACGTTGGCAAGCAGAGAAAAAATCTTCAGATGGTCAATGAACTGCCAAGCCTCTTCCCTGCCGCCCTTGATGTTGAACGTAAAGATGGAGGCACCGCCGTTGGGGAAGTACTTCTCATAGAGGGCATGGTCAGGATGGTCAGGCAAAGACGGATGATTGACCTTTTCTACAAGCGGATGGCTGTTCAGATACGCAACCACCTTTTTGGTATTTTCGGCATGGCGTTCCAGACGCAAAGACAAGGTTTCCACGCCCTGCAAAAGCAGGAACGCATTGAAGGGAGAAATCGCCGCACCCGTGTCACGCAGTAAAATAGCTCTGATGTAAGTCACAAATGCCGCTGCACCGACAGCATCATAGAATGAAATGCCATGATAGCTGGGGTTGGCTTCTGCGATCTGAGGATACTTGCCGCCTGCTTTCCAGTCAAACTGACCGGATTCCACAATGATACCGCCGAGAGTCGTCCCATGACCGCCTATAAATTTCGTAGCGGAGTGGACAACAATATCCGCCCCGTGTTCAATCGGTCTGATGAGATACGGCGTGCCGAATGTATTGTCAACCACGACGGGCAAACCGTGCCGATGGGCAATGGCGGCAATAGCATCAATATCAGGGATGTCACTGTTGGGATTGCCGAGTGTTTCAAGGTAGATCACTCTGGTATTGTCCTGAATGGCATTTTCCACTTCATTCAGGTCATGGGCATCGACAAAGGTGGTGGTAATGCCGAATTGTGGCAACGTATGGGAAAGCAGGTTGTAACTGCCGCCGTAGATGGTCTTTTGTGCCACGACATGACCGCCGTTGGCAGCAAGGGCTTCAATCGTGTAGGTGATAGCTGCCGCACCAGAGGCAAGTGCCAGAGCCGCACTGCCGCCCTCCAGAGCTGCAATACGCTTTTCCAGCACCTCTTGGGTGGAGTTGGTCAGTCTGCCGTAGATATTGCCCGCATCGGCAAGACCGAAACGGTCGGCAGCGTGTTGGGAATCACGGAACACATAAGAGGTGGTCTGATAAATCGGTACGGCTCTTGCATCCGTAGCAGGGTCAGGCTGTTCCTGACCGACGTGTAACTGTAATGTTTCAAACTGATAGCTCATGCTGATCGTTCCTTTCAAATATAGAATAGCTGTTGACTTTCATGCAAAAGAATAGCCCGAAGGCTTTTCAGCTCCCGGGCATCATGGCCGACACAAAGCAGTCAACAGCAACATCGCTTTGCATAACAGAGCATAACCGCTCCTGCCATAGTCCCTGCCCGGGAGTACAGCATTCGACAACACATGATGGCATTGTATCGGGACGTTGTTATGTTCCGCATCATCAAAACTCCTTTGTCTGTCATTTCTTGGAATGGTTCTATCATACCACTATTTGCCTACCGTGTCAATAGGCTTTTAAAAAATTATTTTTTCTTTTGATAGTCCTCAATTGCCGCCCGTATGGCCTCTTCGGCAAGGACAGAGCAGTGCATTTTATAATCCGGCAAACCGTCCAGTGCTTCGGCAACGGCTTTGTTGGTCAGTGTCATGGCTTCCTCCAATTTCTGGCCTTTAATCAGTTCCGTTGCCATCGAGCTTGAGGCAATGGCACTGGCACAGCCGAATGTTTCAAACTTCACGTCTGTAATCACATCATTGTCGATTTTCAGGTACATCTTCATAATGTCCCCGCATTTGGCATTGCCGACTTCCCCCACACCGTCTGCATCCTCGATAATGCCGACATTTCTCGGATTCATAAAGTGATCCATCACTTTTTCACTGTATAATGCCATGATACTTCCCCCTATTGCAAAATAAACTCTTTTTTTCCTGTCACAAGGTCACGCCATACAGGAGAAAAGCTCCTGAGATAGGCAACCACCTCTTTGACATTACGGATGATATAGTCTGCTTCTTCCATGGTGATGTCCTCCCCGATACTCAGCCGCAGGGAGCCGTGAGCGACATCATGAATCCTGCCGATGGACAGCAGTACATGACTGGGATCCAAGGCACCTGACGTGCAGGCACTTCCCGAAGAAGCACTAATCCCTCTTTGATCCAACAATATCAAAAGCGACTCTCCCTCTATGCCCTCAAAGCTGAAATTGACATTGCCCGAAAGACGCTGTTTGGCATCCCCGTTCAAAGCACTGTGGGGGATTTCCGACAAGCCCTGTATCAGATAATCCCTGACAGCGGCCTGATGGGCATTATTTCTGTCCATGCCGTCAACGGATTCTTTCAAAGCCGCCGCCATTGCCGCAATGCCTGCCAGATTTTCTGTTCCTGCACGCTTTCCCCGTTCCTGAGCACCGCCCTCAATCAGATTGCTCAAAGCAATCCCCTTGCGGCAGTACAGGAACCCTACCCCCTTTGCCCCATGGAATTTATGGGCGGATGCGGACAGCATATCAATATTTTGTGCCTTGACATCAATGGGCAGGTGTCCCACTGCCTGCACGGCATCTGTATGAAATAGAATGCCCTTTTGCCTGCAAAGCTCACCGATTGCCCCAACAGGCTGAATCGTGCCGATTTCATTGTTGGCCATCATGATGGTCACAAGACAGGTATCCTCCCGCATGGCCGCTTCCAGTTCTGCAAGCCGGATAATCCCGTTCTCATGGACAGGCAGTAGTGTGACTTCAAAGCCGTTTTTCTCCAGTTTTTTCAGCGTATGCAAAATGGCATGATGCTCAAAGGCAGAGGAGATAATATGGTTTTTACCTTTTCTTTTGCCAATCATGGCGGCAGAAAGCAGTGCTTGGTTATCCGCTTCACTGCCGCCCGAAGTGAAAACAATTTCCCTCGGCTCGGCATGAATGATGTCTGCAACAGCAAGCCTTGCTTCCTCCAGCCGTTCCTTTGCTCTTTGTCCGATTCTGTAAAGACTTGACGGATTCCCGAAGCAGTTCTGCATACAATCCGTCATGGCTCTGACAGCCGCTTCACTCATTTTGGTAGTAGCGGCATTGTCCGCATATATATTCATTTTGTCAGCTCCTTTATATTAACTTGCTACATTATAACACTATTCGCCTACTATGTCAATAGGTTTTTTTGACAAACCACGGAAATCAAGTTTCTAATAATAGACTTCCTCGGAAACCAATGGCAAGCCATTGCTTCTGTTTTGACGGAGAGGTCTTCTGTGACTGGCAGTTAAAATAGAAGCGATGGCTTTCCGTCTGGTTTCCGAGGAGGTCTAGCATTTCCCGATTGGCTCCTTGATAGTCCTCAAAAAGGAGTCCCGCTTTCAGTTGCGTTCATATTGCTTCCGCAGTGTCAGCAAGGCTCTTTTTTCGATGCGTGAAACATAGGAGCGGGAAATTTTCAGCATTTTTGCCACTTCTCTCTGCGGCAGCGGTTCCCTGCCGTCCAGACCGTACCGCAGGCGGATAATCAGCCGCTCTCGGGGTGTCAGGCATTCTTTGAGGTACTTTGGAAGTTTCTCCGTTTTGATTTTTGTATCCAGATCTTCCACAATATGGTCATCTGCCGCCATAATGTCCATCAGCGTCAAAGCATTGCCGTCCGTGTCGGAGTCGATTTCCTCATGAATCGACACGTCAAGGGCATTCTTCTTTGCTCCCCGAAAGTACATCAGAATCTCATTCTCAATACAGCGGGAGGCATAGCTTGACAGTCGGATATTCCTGCCGGTATTGAACGTATTGATTGCTTTGATAAGTCCAATCGTGCCGATGGAAACCAAGTCATCCTGATCAGCTCCCGTACCGTAGTATTTTTTGACAATATGTGCCACCAGCCGCAGGTTATGCTCTACCAGCACGTTGCGGGCATGGATATCCCCCTGTTCCGCCAGTGCCAGATAATGCTCCTCCTCCCTCTCCGAAAGCGGCTTCGGAAAGGCTCCTCCACCCGT